>NZ_JABUZF010000079.1:65903-72842 GCF_014897885.1 Halomonas sp. 3D7M
GATAGCGGCTAGCTGCCGATAGATACTCGCCAGGGATGTGCCAACGTTTTAAAAAGCGGGTGCTTGCTTAAGCTATGCTCCCGATACAGGTTCACCAAGGGTGTGCATAAGCCGGTTTGCCCAACCAAATAGAGTGGTTGAGAGGGTAAGATCCAAAATTTCCTGATCATCGAGCCCTGCTTCACGTAGGCTGGCAATATCATCTTCGGTTACTTGGGGAGGACACTCAGAGAGCCGCATGCCAAACTTAAGGATGGCACGTTGACGTGCATCGATATCCGCCTTTTCGCCATTGAAGAAGATCTCCTGCATCACCCGCTCATCACGCGTCAGGTTGTTATAACGCTGAGCATGCACGGCAGCACAGTAGATACAGCGGTTGACGACCGATGCTGCCACCGCTCCCAGTTCCCGCTCTTCACGGGATAACCCCCCCTTGTCATACATGATGCCGTTAAATAGAGACGTGCGAATACGCAGCGGCTCAGGATCATGCGCCAACACCAATACATAGTCGGAAATTTTGGTGTTGGAAGGCGTCTCTTTCAGCGCTTCCCGTTGAGCAGGCGTCGCCTGATCAAAATCAATCGGGGTGATATGGGGACGCCACGTGGGTACCCGGGTAGTGAACTTGTGAATGACACGACTCATTGGCTTTTCCCCATCACACTCAGCACAGCAGCAACGCGCAGCTGGTAGTTAACGAAAGCAACCAGCCCGGCTAAGCGGACAATATCTGCTTCATCAATGCCTGCGGCACGTAGCGAACCGATTGTTGCTTCGCTGGCATCCCGTGGTCGTTCGGTGACTAAATCAACGTAATCCACCATCGCTGCCAAACGCTGGTTATCCGCCGGTGGCATTTGCCCTGGAAGAGCCAGTTGGTAAGGGTCGGCATCATCGCCATACCCGGCAAGCAAATCAGCATAGTGCTGTGTCAGCCCTGCTTGCTGGCAAATTCTCGCCATACGACATGCCAGCGCCGCTCTTAAGCTGGCAGGCAGGTTCCCGGCATCATTGGGTAGCAGTGCAGCTTCATAGGATGCTTGTGTCAGCTCCATCAATTTGCCGCGCATGGTCAGGGCTTCGGCCAGCGGACCGCTGCTGGGCACGCCAGCGGCTGTTTCAAGTACATGTGACATTTCGGTTCCTTAACATTGCAATACAAAGACGATGTTAGCGCTACGCATTCAAGGCAATGGGGAAGGCTCCCACTCATCCCCCAGTAGTTCCGGAGAGTCGTAGTGTTCGAGTAGCTGCCAGTGACGTTCGATGTCTTCTCGATAAAAGCCTGCGGCAATTGCGCCTGCCAGCCAGCTGGCTCCTTCGCTGATCCCAGGAATGTCACCGCTGACTTTGCCTAAACTAATAGAGGCACCATAGTTAAAACAGTGGATATTACGCAGCCAGGGGGCCGCTCCTGGCTCTCGCTCCTGGAAGGCAAAGTCGCGATCTACGTAAGGAAAATTGCCCAGCTCTTCGTGCTGAAGCTCGGTGGGTGGCTGATATCGGTCACGCCACAGCAGAATACGATCGGCATACCCAGCCAGCTCGGTACGAGCCAGTGGGTCAACTTCAAACCCAGTTCCCAGAATCAGAAAGTCGCAGCGAACCTGTTTGCCCTGCTGGGTCGTGATCACCACTTCCGACCCTTCAACTCGGATATTTTCAATGCCACAACCAAAGTGAAAATAAGCATTCTCATGGCGGCTGACGCGCAACGTCGAGCCACGAGGAGGCGGCGTCTGGGTGATAAACGAGTAGTGCATAATGCGCCAGCGCCACTCATCCGGCAGCGTTGCGTAGCCATGAGTAAAGCCATAGCAGCCAATACCCATCATTTTGTTGATTGTCGGCATCTGCTGACGACGAATCAGAAAGCGAACCTCGCTGGCGCCATGCTCCAACGCCTCAGCTGCATTATCAATCGCCGAAGCGCCTACCCCCACCACGACCACGCGCTTCCCCTTAAGGGCAGTAAAATCGATATCGTCCGCCGTGTGCGCCCAGCGAGACGCCGGCAAACCAGCAACGAAATCGGGAATCTTGGGGGCACCGGTACCTTCACGGCCAGTCGCCATAATCAGTTTACGTGTTAGAACACGCTCAGCCGTCGCGCCTGGGCCAGAAAGCTCAAGACTAAGTAGCTCTCCCTCGGGCTTAACATGCTCAACCTTGACACTATTTTCGACCGGCAGGTTGAGAACTTCACGGTACCAGCAAAGGTACTCCATCCAAGTAGGCCGCGGAATCTTGTCAAGAATTTCCCAGGCTTCGGTGCCAAACTGCGCCTCATACCAAGCCCGGAAGGTCAGTGAAGCAAACCCATAGCTGGGCCCTGGTAATGTTTTCGGCGAACGTAGTGTCTCCATACGGGCATAGTTCATCCAAGGCCCTTCTTTACCCGCCGGGTTGCGATCAAAAATACGGATATTGGAGATGCCTCCCGACAGTAGCGCGAAAGCCGCTACTAAACCGCACTGACCACCGCCCACAATCACGACATCGTAAACGTGCCGCCCATCCTCTCTCTCTAATGAGGGGACCCAATTAGCAGGCGGCAGGTTCAGACAGGCGAGGTCGTGCTTCACACGTGCATTCAAGGCTTCAAGGCCGGCACCGGCCAAAGAGGGAGTGAGGGTCATGGCATCATCTCGGCTTGTGTCTGCATGGCCTGTTCGGCTTCGTGGGGCCACCAGAACCAACGAACGGGTACATCTTCAGCGTGACAATTAGCGGGTAAAGGCAGGGCCTCCGCCAGTTCAACCAATTCAAGCGCTCTGGCAAAGCAATCAAGCACTGTGGCCTCGTCAGCTGTTCCAACAGATGCATCCTTAGTGAAAAGCGTATCCAATAGGCATGGCGTTACTGACTCTTCGGATTGAGCTGACGCATCAGGGCGCTGGGCAACCCAAACACCACTATGTTCATCCACAGAGTAAAGTTTCATTAATACTGGGGCATAACGCGCAATAAACTCGACCGCTGATATTACATAGTTAGCCGACTCATTGCTAAAAAAGAAGTTAAATCCGAGTCTTACCCAACCTGGGCGATATATGCTTCTACCTTTTTGGACTAACGCTTCATGCGCTGCAGCCGTATCGCTATCAATGGAAAGCAGTTCATGACCATAAGGGCCCGCGCAGGAACAGCCACCTCTAGCCTGGATACCGAATAGGTCATTCAACATGGCAACCACGAGGTTATGATGTATCGCCCTTTCTCCAGCAGTGATATTAAACGAGAAGATGGCCAACCTGGGCGCATCAAGTGAGCCAAGCAGGTTTAAGTTAGCTATTTTTTGCCAGCGCTCCACCGCCATTGCCACCAATTCTTTCTCGCGCAGCTCAATGGTCTCAGCGCCAACTTTTGTTTTGATTCGGAACGCCAACCCCGCGCGAATGTCACCCAAAATATTAGGTGTACCCGCTTCCTCCCGACGCTCGACATTCTGAACATATTGATGATGGGAGGCAGTTACATAGGATACCGTGCCGCCACCCGAAATAGATGGCTTCGCATTGCGGCACACCGCTTTGCGAATCACCAGCACGCCGGAACTCCCAGGCCCACCGACAAATTTATGAGGAGAAAGGAAGACGGCATCCAGATGATCGCCTTGGCCGCTGCCTGCCATATTGATCGCCACATAGGGCCCACTTGCCGCATAGTCGAACACAGCCAAGCCACCATATTGGTGCGCTAATTTGGCTATCTGGGTCACGGGCGACAGAATACCCGTGACATTGGAAGCTGCCGAAAACGCCACGACTTTAACGTCGCGATCGGCATGCGCCTGCAATTGCTGTTCAAGCACCTCCAGATCAACAAGACCATCGCTATCCAGAGGAGTACGTACCAGATCAACATCGCACTCGCGCCATACCAGATCATTGGAGTGATGCTCATAGGGGCCAACGAAAACAACCGGCTTAGCGGCCTTCGCTGCCACTTGCCCATGGGTCAGCTCAAGAATGCGACAGCAACGATCTATCGCCGCGGTAGCACCAGCACCAGCAAAAATGACCGCATATTCGTCATCAGCACCTACAGACTCTGCCACTGCTTGGCGAGCTGCTTCCCGTAGCCGCGTGGTCATTTTACCGGTGTAAGAGGTTTCGGTATGCGTATTGGCATACAGAGGCAATACCTCTTCTTGAATTGCCCGCTCGACGATATCCAACGCCCTTCCCGATGCCGTGTAATCGGCATAGAGCAAGGGGCAGTCACCAAATGGGCCGGGGATCAAGCGCCCTTCTCCAATGACCCCACTCTGTAGGCGTTCTATCCACTTACGAGAGATCGCCGAGGGGGAGCTCGGTGGTTTTCTTGACTTGTTCCATTGAGAAGCACGATGTGACATTACTGAGCTCTATTTTCGCAATCAGCCTTTTATAAAAGGCGTCATAAGATTGGTTATTACGCGTAATGACCTTGAGTAAGTAGTCGTATTCACCTGCAAGGCGATTAACTTCTACGATCTCAGGAAAGTTTTTAACTGTCTCCTGAAATGTATCAAGCCAAGCTTGGTTGTGTTTATCCGTTTTAACCATCACAAACACAGTAAGACTAAGATTCAATTTCTCAGGGTTCAGCACGGCAATTCTTTTTTCTATAATTCCGTCTTTTTCCAGCTTTTGTATTCGCCGCCAACACGGCGTAACAGAGAGACCAACCCCTTCTGCAAGCTGTGCAATAGAAAGACTATCATCGCGCTGAAGCTGTTCAAGAATTTTTAAATCAAAACGATCAATAAGCAATTTATTTCCCCTCCATACGATTAAAAGGAATTTTATTCTTTATAATCTTTCCTTCATACGGTCAAGAGAAATAATTTTTCACCAGCAACCCAGTTAAAACCAACCAAGTACTTACTCCGACTAAAAGAGCATCCCAAAATGGTGCAGCAAACAATATGCTGCACCACAAAGAGCTATACATAAGAGTTTAAAGTCGAGCCTACTAGGAATTTAAAGCACACAATTGATTAAAACTCCTTGACCGTTCATTAACATATACGCTTTTGAACACATGCTCTTGAGCGCATGATTTTGAAAACATAATCTTGAAAAAATAGACTCTTGAACATACCCGTAGCAAACTACTTTTTAATCGCCAGAAATATTAGCCTCCCAACAGCCGCACTTATTCTATGAATGCAGGCCGAATCCGCTGCTTTATCAAAGCCACTATCCGCTCCCTGAACCGGTCAACAGCCAGCAGAGCGCACCATGTTTGGGCAGATGGAAGGCCTATATTTGATAATGCTTTACATTAGCTTTTGACACATGCCATCATTCTGCTTTTCAAACGTCTAGCTACCTGTGACACGTATGCCAACAATACACGCTCATTGCGGCAAGGCTTGGAGACGTGTGTTGCTACTAGCATGCGCGGCGCTGATAGCCTTTTTCGTGCTAGCCAATCCGCTGCAAAGCGCTGCTCAGAACGACAATCCCGCCCCATCCGTATCGACGCCACGTATTGTTACGCTCTATCAAGGTGCTACCGATAGCGCTGTCGCTCTTGGGCTTACGCCAATTGGTGTCGTCGACTCCTGGTTAGAAAAACCGATGTATCGTTACCTACGTGAACCGCTGGAAGGCGTCGAGCATGTTGGTTTGGAAACCCAGCCCAACCTGGAAAAAATTGCCTGGCTCGATCCTGACTTGGTCATTGCCAGCGACTTTCGCCATGCGCGAATAGCACCGCTATTGGCAGCCATTGCACCCACGGCATCTACTAACACCGTTTTCGGCTTTAAAACTACGCTGACGATGATCGCCAATGCCACTGGCCGCGAAACGGAGGCCAGCCAATTACTTCGGCTCTGGGATGACCGAGTGAGCGATTTCCGCCAGCAAATAGCCGCTGAGCTGGGCAGTGAATGGCCTCAGAAAGTGGCCGTGGTACGTTTTAAAAGTGACCACGTGCGCATCTATACTCACGGCTTTGCTGGCTCTATTTTAGATGAGCTTGGCTTCGAGCAGCCGGATACGCTGCATACCCAAGGCTGGGGAATGAAACTTTCTAGCACTGAGAACATTCCTGTTCTGAATGCGGATGTTATGTTTGTGCTGCTAGAACCGGACGACCCTGCCATTGCGGATAACTATCAACGCTGGACGGCTCACCCACTATGGCAGCGCCTTTCAGCGGTGCAAAACGGGCGCGTATTTGAAGTCGACCCCGTCAGTTGGATGATGGGCGGTGGCATCCTGGCGGCTAACGCTATGCTGGATGATCTTTATGACCATTATAAGCTGCCACAGCCTGAAGCCCAGCAACATCAGGATTGCACCATCGATCACGCTGGGGAGCACTTTCAATGCTAAACAGCGCCGCTGCAAAAGGCATGGGCTTGGTCATCGGGGCAGTGCTAACGTTTGGTGCTTTTTTCGCTAGCGTGATGTTAGGCACGACGGAGATTGCCCTATCCGCTCTGTTCGACTCACTCACCCACTATGACCCTGCCAACGTATCTCACATCATTCTATTCGCTGAGCGCTTACCCCGTGCCGTGATTGCCGCCCTAGTAGGCGCCAGCTTAGCTATTGCAGGTGCGCTGATGCAAACCATGACGCGCAACCCACTGGCATCGCCGGGTATTTTGGGGATTAACGCTGGCGCAATGTTTTTTGTGGTGGTCGCAGTCTCACTGCTGCCGCTTCACACCCCCGCTCACTATGTATGGGCAGCCCTATTGGGCGCACTGGTCGCCGCAAGCATTGTTGTGCTGCTTAGCCGGGGCCGCCACGGCGAGCTTTCACCACTGCGCGTTGTGCTGGCAGGGGTGGCGGTCACGGCAATGTTTGTATCATTTAGCCAGGGACTGCTGGTGATTGATCAACAAAGTTTTGAGAGCGTTCTTTACTGGCTGGCAGGCTCTGTCTCAGGGCGCGACCTCTCGGTGGTTATGCCCTTGCTGCCGCTCTT
>NZ_JABUZF010000079.1:72849-73298 GCF_014897885.1 Halomonas sp. 3D7M
TGCTGCCGCTCTTCGGCGGGGCACTGCTACTCAGTGCACTGCTGGTACGCCACGCCAATGCGCTGCTGCTGGGAGACGACATGGTCACCGGGCTTGGCATGCAGGCCACCACCATCAAACTGCTGCTAGGGCTGATCGTGATTGTGCTAGCAGGTAGCTCTGTGGCGCTGGCAGGCATGATTGGGTTTGTGGGATTAATTGTGCCCCACATGGCACGGGGACTATTTGGCATTGATCACCGCTGGCTGCTACCCGCTTGCGCGGTACTGGGCGCTTGCCTACTACTGCTGGCCGATGTCGCTTCACGGTTTCTAATGCCACCTCAGCAAGTACCTATCGGCGTCATGACCGCGCTTATTGGCACGCCCTTCTTTATCTATCTGGCGCGACAAAAGATGGCAGGCCAATGACGCAAGCAACAGCACTCCCCCTCAATCACACGACAGAAC
>NZ_JABUZF010000079.1:73315-86149 GCF_014897885.1 Halomonas sp. 3D7M
CAGAACGCAAAAGCGCCCGCCTCTTGAACAGCCTGCTGCTGTTAGGCTGTCTGCTTCTCTTCAGTGTCGGCGTATCCCTCTGCTTGGGTAGCTTTCCCACGCCACCTCTACAGGTTTTACAGACGTTGATCGCTCCCCAAAGTAGCGATATCGCTTTTATTATTTGGGAGCTAAGACTGCCTCGTATCGTGCTGGCGATACTGGTCGGTGCCGCCTTAGCGGTGGCAGGTGCTATTCTGCAAAGCATTGTGCGTAACCCGCTAGCATCGCCAGATGTCATCGGCATCACCAGCGGCGCGGCGCTAGCAGCAGTGCTGTTTTTAGCCCTGCTCAGCACGACCCTCAGCATTCGCTGGCTGCCCGTTGCTGCCATGCTCGGTGCGCTGGTGTCCGCTTTACTGGTCGTCAGTTTGGCGTGGAAGAGCGGCATTAGCCCAGCACGAATGGTACTGGTGGGTATTGGTTTGGCAGCTGCCATGGGGGCTGGCACTACCTTATTAATCGTCATTAGCGATGACACTGCGGCCATGACGGCCTATGTGTGGCTTACCGGCAGCCTTTACGCGGCGCAATGGGAAGATGTGTGGGGTCTATTGCCGTGGATATTGGTCGCAGCGCCTATCAGCCTAGCCTTCGCTCGGCATGCGGATGCCATGGCGCTGGGCGACCATGTGGCCGAAGGGCTTGGCGTGCCTATTCTGCGCAGCCGAATAGTATTACTGGCCTGCAGCGTGGTATTAGCTGGTGCCGCCGTTGCGTTTGCGGGCGGATTAAGCTTCGTGGGATTAATTGCGCCCCACTTAGCGGCTCGGCTAGTAGGGCGCAACCTGGCACGATTGGTGCCCGCCTCAGCGCTAGTTGGAGCCTTGATCGTTCTAAACGCTGATTTGTTAGGCCGCGTAGCCTTTTTACCCAAAGACTTACCCGTCGGTATTTTCGTGGCCGGGATAGGCGCGCCCTTCTTTGTGTATTTGCTGCACAGGGCGCGCTACCGTCCTTACTGAACCGGGGTTAAAAATCGACGCGATAACCGAAGGTCACTGTTCTACCGCGTCCGGCAAAATAGCGCTCGTCGTTCACCAGTGCACTTTGTGAGTAATAGCTAACGTACTGCTCATCAAGCAGGTTAGCGATGCCGACGTTGACCTGTCCAACGGGAAGTTGGTAGCCCACGGCGGCATCCATCAACAGATAGCCGTCAAATTCACGATTGGCTGCGTCGAAGGTTTTATCGAAGGCGTAGTTAGCCTGCACAAAGGTGGAAAGGTTATCTGTCCAATTGGCAGACCAACTGGCCGTCAGACGATCTGGCGAGACATCCAGCCCGGACAGCTTGGCGTCTAAACTGCCATCGTCATTACTGTCGTAGCGCCCTTCCATGCGTGAGTATGCCAAACGGCCGGTGTGTTGGTCGGTAAATTGATAATCTACCGAGGCCTCAAAGCCCTTAATTTCAGTCTCCTGACGCTGCATATAAAAGACATCGTCGACTTCCGTGAGTCGGCTGCCGAAGTCGGAGGAGGATTCGTAATAACTAAGCTCAGCGGCTAAGCGGCCATTCTCAAAGCGAACGCCTGTCTCGATATTGTCGGTAACGATCGGACTCAGGTTCTCAATGCTATTAACCGATTGATTAGGGGTGCTAATGCCCCTCAATGCTCGACCAACATCAGGAATAGAAAAACCTTCAGAGTAATTGGCGAACAGGCTCCAACGATCCACAGGTTTCCACACTGCGCCGACGTTATAGAGCGTTTCATTGAAACTGGGGTTACCACCGGCAACATCAACACTATTGTTAGCCGCCACCGTCTGATAGTCATTGATCTTTAGCTTGGCGTACTCATAGCGCGCGCCAGCTGATAGCAACAGTGAATCCACGGGCCTAAACTCAGCCTGAATGAAAGGCGAAAGATCGGTGTACTCTGTTGGCGGCACATAGGTACGGTCGGACTGATATAGGTACTGTTCGGTTTCATCAAACAGCGTATCAAAACCGCCCGTTAAGGAGAGTCGATCGTTCAGTAGATCATCTTTAGTCAGCGAGACTTTAGTACCAAACTTGCTCGTTGATGCCATGGATTGGTCGTAAAAAGATCCCACTGGGGCAATCGCAGGATCCTGGAAAGTCGCTGAGTTGGTTGCCCCAAACAGCGCTTCATAATCCTGATAGAACATCTGGGCACTTAAACGCATCCCCGCCAGGTCATAATGATCGTAACTTAGCCCTGTGGTCCAAACTCGGTTATAGGGGGCATCACCTTCGGGGGTGCCACGCTCAGACGTCGTTACCACACCATTGGCACGATCTCCCGTTACGCTCACATAATTATTGTGGCCCTCAATATTGTAGTGATTGAGGGTAAATTGCAGGCGTTGATCGTCGTCAATCCAGTAAGCCAGCTTACCTAAAATATTGAAACTGCGAGAGTCCATCAGGTCGCCCTGGGTATTGTCCACACCCACAGGGTCACGATTTCCATCCAGGAATAGCCCCTGATCTTCTAGGCTGGCCGAAAACAGATAGTCCACATCACCGCGATTACCACTGACCCCATAGCTGGTTTTATAGCTGAGCGTATCGCTATCTAACTCACTAGTGGGAGTCGTTATCTGAACCTCAGCATGCTGATTAAGCGAACCCGGCTCGGGACGTTTAGTGATCAAGTTAATCACGCCGCCTGCCGCTCCCACCCCATTAGTGGCATTAGCCCCTTGAATCACCTCGATCTGCTCAACCATGGAAAAGTCGATCGTGTGTGCTTCACGACCCGTTGGGCGCAGAGGATTCGACTGCGGAATACCGTCAATCAGAATCAACGGCTTACGCCCACGAAGGGTTTCACCGCTACCAGTCATCTTTTGGCGGCTGGGGGAGTAAGAGGGCAACAGGTTACTTAAAATCTGCGATGAATCGCTGGTTAGCTGTAACTGTTGGCTGATCTCCTCCTCGGTGATAACACGCACCGTTTGAGGAGAATCCTCTTTTGAGGAATTGGTGCGGGAAGCCGTCACCACCACCGTTTGATTCGCGTCTCCTCGCTCACCTTGTGCTTCAGCGATTGCTGGCGACTGAGCATGTGCCTGGGTAGCCGCTACCAACCCAGCAAGCGTTACTGTTGGCCAAAACACGTGGCGTTTTTTTATCGACATCCGCTTATTTTCCCTTGCAGTGAGTGAGTCGCCCAAAAGACAATGCACATCTAAATGATAACGATTAACTTGTGCATATATTACCAACATGGCTTCATCAACGAAACACGTCGTTCGATTTATCGAAATGTACACAGCTGGGACAAAGATTTGAAAATGAGAATATTTTGTCTTACGGTGCTGGCTGCTTAGATCATGCAGGCGCTCTTTCCCATGACACTCTCCTCCCGTCTTACGCCTCGGCTCAGAGGTGAAAACCTTCATGCTGGTTATGAAGACAAGCGCGTGCTGGACGGTGTCGATATCGGCATACAGGAAGGCAAGCTAACGGTCCTTTTAGGGCCGAACGGTAGTGGCAAATCCACGCTGTTAAAAACGCTGGCGCGTACACTCACGCCAAGCGCTGGGCACGTTTATCTGGATGGCAAAGATATTCACCGCAGCAATACGCGGGAAGTCGCTCAACGACTTGGTATTCTTCCCCAGGGGCCGGTCGCCCCCGAGGGGCTGAGTGTGCAACAACTGGTCGGAATGGGGCGTTTTCCGCATCAGCGAATGTGGCAAAAAAATGCCGAACAGGATGCCCGTGCAATTCGCGAAGCCATGGCCTACACCAACGTGACCGAGTTCGCTGAGCGCAACGTCGATGCCCTTTCCGGTGGGCAACGTCAGCGCTGCTGGATTGCTATGGTGCTGGCTCAGCAAACGGATCTGATCCTGCTGGATGAACCCACCACTTTTCTGGATCTCAAAGTGCAGGTCGACTTACTGGCGCTACTGTCACGTTTGGCCCATGAGCATGGCCGCACACTGTTACTGGTGCTTCACGACCTGAATCTCGCCGCCGCCTACGCGGACCAGTTAATCATGATGCGAGATGGAAAGATCATCACCAGCGGCGCGCCTAACGAAATATTTACCGCCGCCAATCTTAAGCGCGTTTTCGACCTGGATGCCCACGTACTTCACGACCCGGTAAGCAACAGTCCAGTGTGCGTTCCCCATAAATTCACGGTTAACACCCAACAACAGCACACCGACTCGGAAGAACATATCGCCCTATGAAGCATACTTTCTGCGCCGACCTCAGCCGTGAACAGAATGACCCATTAGCTGGGAGCGCTGCCCATGCCGAACGCAATCTATTAATCAGTTGGCCGCGCGCAAAGTGGCTGCGCAAGTTGCGCCATGCCAGCGACATGAACGACACGCTGAAACAGACACTAGATGACATTGCCGATAGCGGCCTACGTATTAACCTGATTCAGCAACCGGGAATGGATAAACATCAGCACCAAGTATTTCTGATGCCAGAACGGCGGCGCTTTCTAATCGCCCGCCATCACTTAGAAGACTTTTTAAGCGCTCTGCAAACAGGTAACAGCCTGGCAGAGTGGGAACAGCCCCCGCTAGAAAAAGACCTACTGCTCTGCTGCACCCACGGCACAAAAGACAAATGCTGCGCCAAGTACGGCTACCAAACCTATAAGGCGCTGGCTCAAACGATTGCTGACCACCAGCTACCGTTTGAGGCTTGGGAAAGTAGCCATCTGGGTGGCTGCCGGTTAGCAGCTAGTTTGATTTTGCTACCCAAGGTGCGCAAATACGGACGCATTACCCCGGCGCAAGCACTGCCCTTCCTGCAAGCAGAAGCGAACGGCCAACGCTACTTGCCTGGCTACCGGGGCAGCTCACAACTCACCCCCGCCCAACAGTGTGCAGAATTAGCCGCCCTGACTCACCTAAGTACCCAACTAAGCACGGATCAACACCAACCCCAGCTAACGCTGCTGGACGATAGCGGCAGTGAGCAAGAACGCCTGATACGCTGGCAGTGGCAACGGGGAAACGCTAACGGCCAACTCAGCGTGCGCTGCCAAGCCGTCACCATCATGCGAATTGACACCTGCGCCGACCTTGAACAAGGGCCCAAGGAAAGTACTGTTTGGCGGGTAGCTGAGGAGCGCTATGGTCGCTTTAATCGCCTGAGCCTTTCTAATAGTGACTATTAGCTATTTCAGGCATATGGCATATACCGACAACAACATGCCATATACATTATGACTAACGTTAACAGGTGGACAGAAGCCCACCTGTTATGACTTATTACTTAAAAACCCACAATCTTATCAGGCAACCATGTAGCCATTGTAGGAAACAGTACAACGATAGCCAGTGTTAGTAATTGCACAGCGATAAAGGGCAACACACCTTTGCACATTTGCCCATAGGTAATATCACTAGGGGCAATTGACTTTAAATAAAATATTGACGACGCCATAGGAGGTGTCAGGTAGCTCGTTTGGATTGTTATCAACACTAACGTAGCAAACCAAATAGGGTCGATACCAAGCTGTTTAATCACAGGAGTAAATATTGGCACGCAAATTAAAACGATAGAGGTCCAATCAAGAACAAATCCTAGCAAAAAGGTAACCGCCAGGAAAAATAAAATAACGCCTGCTGTACCACCACCTAACCCATTGGCTATTGCCGATACCATTTCTCCACCACCGTTGACTGCAAAAATACCCGTAAACATCGTACCACCGGCTACTATAAGCAGTATCATAGATGTAATGCGTACGGTAAGAGATAAAGAGTCAGTAAGTGAATATATCGTTATACCACCATTAATTATTGCTAAGATCACTGCGCCGGCAACGCCAACTGCCGCTGCTTCTGTTGGGGATGCAATACCACCCAACAGTGACCCAAGCACAGCGAACATTAATAGCAAGGGTGGCACTAACGCTTTCAGTGTAATTCTTATTTTAAGAGCAAAGGGTTTATCATCGTCAACAATAGTAGAGACTGGGCCATCTTGAGGGCGCAGCCAGCATCGAACAATTATGTAAGTAGCAAAAAGAGAAAGCATAAGAATGCCGGGGAATATAATCGCTGCAAATAAGGCACCTATCGACTGTTGAGCGAGAGCAGCATAGACGACTACGATGACAGTAGGAGGTATAATTGTTCCTAAAGAACCTCCAGCACAAACCGTACCCGCAATCAGTGAATTATTATATTTATAGGCTCTCATGGCAGGAATTGCCATTAGCCCAATCATTATTTCCACCGCACCAACGACTCCAGATGCAGCAGCAAATATTGCTGCCATAGCAATCGTTGTTAGTGCTAGCCCTCCTGGTAGCCGCCCAATCCACATTTGAATGGCATCGAAAAGATTTTTTGCTATACCTGACTTCTCTAGTATCGCTCCCATTAGAATAAAAAGAGGAATCGAAGAGAGCACATAATTTGATGAAGCGCTATAAATACTGCCATAAAGTTGTTGAAAAATCATAGGGCCAAAAGCGAACCAACCAGAAATAAGTGACACTATAATTAATGAAAAAGCAACCGGAATACCTAAAAATATTAACAAAAAAAGCCCTGGAAACATTAACGAAGCTATTGTCGAATCCATTACTCAATCTCACTTTTTATAGTCTTATTTAAAAAAGAACGAAGCCCAATGACAAGAAACTGAAGAGCAAGGAGAGTAAGACCTACAGCTATACATGTATAGAATGGCCACATTTGAGGCGCCCATGTACTGACCATTTCAACCTCATTAGTTATGAATGCCGACACAGTCTTCTTCCAACCATACCAGGCCATAAATAGAAAAGTCGGAAACAATACAACTGTATAAACCACTCCGATAATTAATCGATAAAGATTATTTGGTAGCAGGCTACTCAACACATCAACTTTTATATGACCATCAATCTGCGCTGTCCAAGCAACACCCAGCACAAACGCAACACCTGTAGCCATATAAGAAATATCGAATGCCCATATGGTTGATGAGTTAAAAACATAGCGAGCTATCACTTCATATAACATTGACAACACCAATACAACAATTGCCAGCTTGCTCATCCACGCAGACACTTCAGAAATTTTATCTACTAATTTAAATATCATTATTGGCACCACTCATGTCTATATATACAAGGAGAGACTCTTAAAGCCTCCCCCTATAATTTTTATGTTAATTAGTTATGAGGTAGTCTTTCTGAGAATTCCAACGCGACTGATATTCTTGGTAGTCTTTTAAAATCTCTTCCATGTCAGGGTTGCCAGCTTCACTTTCTTCCGCAGCCCGGGCAGTAATCCATGAACGCCCACTTTCCGCTAATTCGTCAACGAATGCTTCGTCCAAACTAATGACTTCGTTTCTACCTTCACGATAATTTTCCATAGCGATTAGGTCGTTATGATAGAAACTGGAAAGCCCTTCATAAGTCGTCAACTTAGCTGCAGACTCAATTAGCTGCTTTAGGTCGTCTGGCACTTGATCCCATGTTTCCTGACGGACAACGACTTCCCAAAGGAATGTGGGTTGATGTACACCTGGGACTATGATGTAGCGGGCTGCTTCATGAAAGCCTTCTGGATAATTACTGGAAGGCGTTGCCCACTCCACAGCATCGACACCCTTACGCTGTAATAAAGTGTAAGTGTCTCCGGGCGGAACAACAGTAGGGACTGCATTGTAGTACTCACGCATAACTTCAGCCCAAGGGCCAGAAGTTCTGTACTTTAGGCCGTCGAGATCCTCAGGCCCGTTAATTGGCACGTTGGAATGAGCAAATACTTCAGTAGATCCAATGCCAACGATTAGCGAGTGCAATCCTTCACTAGCCCGGAGCTCCCGCAATGCTTCTTGACCGCCACCTTCATAAATCCAATTAACATATGACTGTGGCCCCATGCCTCCCGGGAATCCAGCAAAAATAGCGTTTATAGGATTTTGATTAACTAAGTAGCTTGGCGTGGAGTGCCCCGCCTCTACTGTACCCTCTTTGACAGCATCATAAACTTGCAAGGCAGGCACAATCACGCCCGCGCCAAAAGGCCTAATGTTAGCTCGTCCTGAAGTTAAAATTTCTGTGTTGCGTGAGAACCGTTCGAGGAAATTTTCATAGAATGGAGAGCCTCCTGGGACGGAGGTGGGCACCCGCCATTCCACTTCGGCTGCATGCACTTGGGAGGAAAGTGCTATCGCCGCTACCACAGAGGAAAGCCATTGCTTTGTTTTCATGATCACTAACCTTTCTATATGTTGGTTTTATTTATCTCTCACCCCATTGCTAAATAAAGGGCATTGAGAGGTAGCTACATGCCTGTACGTTTAAGCTTTTCCTACAGCAAATACTGTTAATGCAGAGCCGTCTGCTGCTCGCCTTTCCCTCTCCCTGGAACAGACTTGTCGCGCTGAGCAAAGCCAGATGAGTTACGAACAAATCGATCTCGACCGCCCTTTTTGTATAAAATATATAATAAATCATTGCAAGACTATCTTTGCAGAATCAGAACAATTTTCTAAAAACACCATCTTAATTCAGATACTTAAGCTAATTCTGATATAAAAGCTATATGAAGAAGCGTTTATGGGAATAGCTTTGTTTTCTTAGAGATTAAGTAAGGATCCCGAATCGGGACTCACTGAGCTCCCATAGACTTAAAAAAGCGAGGAATAATTCGACCACCTCTACAATAATACGACTTTAGTCTAACCACCTATCAGCTGACATCTCTACTCCAGTTGCTATAAATCGTTGTAATAGCAACCTCTTCCTAATACTCAGACCAATAACTCATGCATAGAGAAGTAAGCCTGATGCGAAATATGGCTTCACAAATCATTTTGAAGATTGTATAAAATATAAAAACTACCAATTGATGCTGACATCCGCTGTAGCGCCAGCGTTGATCACCAGGACAAAACAATCACAGGTGTTCCATGAAACGAGTGCATATCATCGACTCTCATACAGCAGGTGAACCCACACGGCTGGTAATGAAGGGATTCCCAACTCTGCCTGGCGCAACCATGGCAGAAAAATGTGAAGCGCTGCGTACTTCTCATGATCAATGGCGGCGCGCCTGCATGTTGGAGCCACGTGGGCATGATGTGTTGGTGGGAGCGCTTTATTGTGCGCCGGAGTCACCAGATGCCACTTGCGGGGTCATCTTTTTTAACAACTCGGGGTATCTGGGTATGTGCGGTCACGGCACTATCGGGCTCGTCGCATCCTTGCATTATCAAGGCCTTATAGAACCCGGCGCCCATAAAATAGACACTCCTGTTGGTCCTATTAGTGCAACCCTTCACAACGACGGTGCCGTTACTGTCCGGAATGTCCTTTCTTATCGCTATCGCCAGCAAGTCCCTGTTGAAGTGCCTGGCTATGGGCTTCTGCATGGGGATATCGCTTGGGGAGGCAACTGGTTCTTCCTTATCAGTCAGCATGGCCAATCGCTAGCGCTTGATAACACCGAAAAGCTAACCGAATTCACCTGGGCCGTACGCCAGGCACTAGAAGCGGCCTCGATTACTGGCGAGGACGGCGGACTAATCGATCATATTGAGCTCTTCACAGAGGACGAGGCAGCCGATAGTCGTAACTTTGTGCTTTGCCCCGGCAAAGCGTATGACCGCTCCCCTTGTGGTACCGGCACTAGCGCCAAACTGGCTTGCCTAGCGGCAGATGGAAAATTATCGCCAGGAGAGACCTGGGTACAAGCCAGTATTTGTGGCAGCCAGTTCGAAGGACACTATGAATGGGAAGGCAACTGCATTCGTCCCTATATCAAGGGGCGAGCCTACCTAAGTGCAGATGCCACCTTACTTATTGATGAACAGGATCCGTTTGCCTGGGGCATTTCTGACGAGTAAGCACGCGACTCACTCGCCCTGATTCTTCATTAACCAAGCAGCACCGATTACTCCACTATCAACTCGGTGCTGATGTGAGTACTGACAACACCAACCGAAAGGAAAAACAATGAGTGATAACATTTTTACAGGCTGCATCCCTGCGTTAATGACCCCCTGTAATGCGGACCGTCAACCGGACTTCGATGCTCTGGTTGCTAAAGGTCGTGAGTTAATAGATATCGGTATGAGTGGCGTCGTGTACTGCGGCTCCATGGGCGATTGGCCACTGTTAAGCGAAGCACAGCGTCAAGAAGGGGTCGCCCGTTTAGTTCAAGCAGGCATACCGACCATCGTGGGCACTGGCGCAGTAAATACCAAAGAGGCCGTATCCCATGCAGCTCACGCTGCTAAAGTGGGAGCCCATGGTCTGATGGTTATTCCGCGCGTGCTCTCACGGGGCACCTCAGTAGCGGCACAAAAAGCTCATTTCTCAGCCATTTTAGAAGCAGCGCCTAAGCTGCCCGCCGTCATTTATAACAGCCCCTACTACGGCTTCGCGACGCGTGCAGACCTCTTCTTTGAGCTGCGTCATCGTTACCCAAACCTAATCGGCTTCAAAGAGTTTGGCGGTGCCGATGACCTACGCTACGCTGCGGAAAACATTACCTCCCAGGATGACGATGTCACCTTGATGGTAGGTGTAGACACGACTGTCTACCATGGTTTCGTCAACTGTGGCGCCACCGGTGCCATCACCGGCATTGGCAATGCTCTCCCCCGCGAGGTGCTCCAGCTCGTCGCTCTTAGTAAAAAAGCCGCGCAAGGCAATGTCGAAGCACGCCGTTTAGCCAAAGAGCTTGAGGAAGCGCTGGGAGTTCTCTCCTCCTTCGATGAGGGCGGCGACCTAGTTCTGTATTACAAACACTTAATGGTACTCAACGGGGACTCCGAGTACTCCCTCCACTTCAATGAAACTGACACTCTGAGCGATGCCCAGCGCCACTATGTGGAATCTCAATACGCCTTGTTCCGTACCTGGTATGCCAATTGGTCTGCTTCCTTAGAAAACATCTAAGGCTCAGTGGTACACAATTTTTTGCCGCTTAGCAGCCGACTGCTCCAGCACAGCTAATGTGCTGGAGCAAACTCTCTTTGCTAGGAGTTACTCATGCACCGTATGAGTCTGGAGGAAGCCGAGGTACTGGCAAAAGCAGTGCTCAACGCCCAGGGCTTCAATCAAGAACAGACACACGCCCTATCTCAAGCAGTGATAGCGGGGCAACGCGACGAGTGCCATTCACACGGCCTGTACCGTTTACTCAACTGCGTTAAAACGCTAGCGGCAGGGAAAGTGGTCGCCAATGCTCAGCCAGAAGTGCACGATCACGCCCCAGGCATCGTACGGGTTGATGCCAAAGGAGGCTTTTCGCAACTTGCCTTCGAGGCTGGCTTACCCATTTTAACGGCAAAAGCGCGTGAGCAAGGAATTGCTGCGCTTGCCATTAATCACTGCGTACATTTTTCAGCCTTATGGGTTGAGATTGAAGCTATCACAGACCAGGGGCTGGTAGCGCTGGCCTGTAATCCCAGCCATGCCTGGGTGGCCCCCGCTGGGGGCAATCGCCCATTACTGGGTACAAACCCGTTGGCCTTTGGCTGGCCGCGCCCTAATGGTCAGCCACCATTTATCTTCGACTTTGCTACCAGTGCCATTGCTCGCGGTGATATCGAGCTCCATCACCGCGAAAATAAGCCCATTCCCGAGGGCTGGGGTATCGACCGTTTAGGGCAGCATAGCCAAAATCCTGCTGACGTATTAGACGGCGCACTCCTTACCTTTGGCGGCCATAAAGGCTCTGCCTTATCGATCATGATTGAGCTTATTGCTGGCCCTCTCATCGGTGACTTAACCAGCGCTGAATCGCTGGCATACGATGATGGTGCCGGTGCTTCCCCCTATCACGGCGAACTCATACTCGCTATGGATCCTGAACGCTTTTTGGGGAGTACGCTCGGGGATTATATGGCCCGTGCTGAAGATCTGTTCTCGTCGATCATAGCCCAGGGCGCTCGCTTACCTTCGCAACGACGATATACGGCACGGCAACGCACTCAAAAAGAAGGTATTTCAATTCCAGAATCTCTATATCAGGAGTTGTCACGCCTAGCGCGATTATGACGGCTCTTTTCTTACCGACCATTCGCGTTATTCTAACGACGGAGACGAGCATGACATTGCAAGGCAAAATGCTGATTGGCCAACAAGCTGTACAGGGCTCTCGTGACGCCATTTACGCAATCAATCCAGCGAATAATGAACGTCTTGAACCCGCTTATTTAGGTGGCTCCCAGGCAGAGGTAGAAAGGGCCTGCGAGTTAGCTTGGCGCTCATTTGACAGCTACCGCGAAACGCAGCTGGAAGCACGGGCACAGTTTCTCGAAACCATTGCAGATGAGATAGAAGCGCTCGGAGAAACACTGATTAACCGAGCAGTGGCCGAATCTGGCCTTCCTCAAGCCAGGATTCAAGGGGAGCAAGGACGAACTTGTAACCAACTACGGCTATTTGCAAAAACCCTACGCAATGGTGAATGGCTAGATGTTCGAATTGACCCGGCCATGCCTAATCGTCAGCCCATGCCGCGCGCCGATTTGCGTCAACGCCATATCGCGCTTGGCCCAGTCGCTGTTTTTGGTGCAAGCAATTTTCCACTGGCTTTCTCCGTCGCCGGCGGCGATACCGCATCAGCGTTAGCGGCGGGATGTCCCGTGGTCGTCAAGGCCCACTCCGCACATCCAGGAACCAGCGAATTAGTAGGACGTGCGATTCAAACTGCCGTCAAGCGGTGTGATCTTCCCGAAGGCGTATTTTCGCTAATTTTCGGCTCTGGCCGTGAGGTTGGACAGGCATTGGTTGCGCACCCTTACATCAAAGCGGCCGGGTTTACTGGCTCCCGCAGCGGTGGCTTGGCACTTTGGAAAACGGCGCAGTCGCGCCCTGAGCCAAT
>NZ_JABUZF010000079.1:86207-95541 GCF_014897885.1 Halomonas sp. 3D7M
AATCCAGTATTCCCTCTACCAGCGGCGCTGGAGTCACGTGGTGCCAGCATGGGGGCAGAATTCATTAGCTCGTTGAATATGGGAGCTGGCCAGTTTTGTACTAATCCTGGGTTAGTCATTGCAGTAAAGTCTAAGGGGCTAGACGCGTTCATTGCAGCGGCACGCCAAGCGGTCGAGAGCAGCAGCGCTCAAACCATGCTTACGCCCGGCATTCATCAAGCCTATACCAACGGTGTGCAAGCCCTTACCTCGACAGGTAAAGTCCACGAAGTAGCTTGCGGTCAAAAAGGAGCTGGCCCAAACCAATGCCAAACGGCTCTTTATGTAACCTCTGCGGCTCATTTTCTGGCTGAGAAAACACTGCAGGAAGAAGTTTTTGGCGCGTTGTCGCTGGTAGTGGAATGCCAAGACCAGAACGAGGTTCAGCGCGTTGCGGAGGCGCTTGAAGGCCAGTTGACCGCCACCCTTCAACTGGAGGATGCCGATCAGGAAGTTGCTCGCAACCTGCTGCCAATTTTGGAGCGTAAAGCGGGTCGGCTACTCGTCAATGGCTGGCCAACAGGCGTCGAAGTTTGCGATGCCATGGTCCATGGTGGCCCTTTCCCAGCAACGTCGGACTCGCGCACCACATCTGTAGGTACCGCAGCTATTGTTCGCTTTTTACGTCCTATTTGTTATCAAGATCTACCGGATGCACTTTTGCCAGAGGCATTGCAGCATAGCAACCCACTGTCACTTAAGCGCCTGGTTAATGGAGAACGTGAAGGCTGATCCATAGGAGTTTGAGCCGCTCTCCTCTGGGGAGAGCGGCGCATCATGCATTGAGCCATGTGAGCTGATCAACGGTTCAATTACTAACCATTCAACTACCAGCCATGGACATCTATATAGGTTTGTATAAAATGTGCAAATTAACTTTCAGGATGGACGTGAACCATGGCGACATTCAAAACACGAGCACACTTCGTCGCCGACGACTTACGCAAACGTATCCTTGGCGGTGAGTTCAAGGGCGGTACTCAACTTCGTCAGGACGCCCTAGCCAGCGACTATGATGTCAGCCGTATCCCTGTCAGGGAGGCCTTGCTAACCCTCGAATCAGAAGGGCTAGTGGAGTTTTATGCTCACCGTGGCGCTTTTACCACCGAGCTTTCCGTTAGCAAAATTCGAGAACTTTTCGAGCTACGGATTCTGCTTGAGACCTATGTACTTAAGCATGCCATTGATAACCTCACTGAAGCAGACCTCGATAAAGCCGAGGATATACTGCGCAAATATGACGACGCTCTAAATCGCGGTGGCGAAGTCGACAATTGGAGTGAGTACAACTATGCCTTTCATTTGGCACTTTATGCGCCAGCCGAGCTTCCAGAAACGCTCGCTATCATTCATCAGTTAAATACTAAATCAGATCGCTATATCCGCATGCAGCTCGTCTACTCCCAAGAGATCACAAAAGCTGAAAAGGAACACCATGAGTTGCTGGAGCTAGCGCGCCAACGCGACACCGACAATGCCTGCCAGCTGCTTAAAACCCACATTGAAGACGCCTGTGGAAGTATTATCGCGGTACTTGGAGAGCGATCCAACCAAGCTGAGGCACTTTGAAGTATGAGTGCCACTTTAACTATCCTACCCTAGCCATTAGCTGTCTCTCCCTCTTCTGCTTAAGTCATAAATACTACTTCTAGCACCACTTCCCCTCTTCATATACTTCGGCTTGCTAACACTAGCGTCTTCCGGCTATTCGAATAGTTTTGGCGAATTAAGCCCTGTTCCTATCGTTTCCACCCGATAAGCACCATTGAACTACTAGGTAGTTCCATTTTTACCGCTCGCTGCTTGCCCCCTCGCCATCGCAAGGCGCTCCTCTCCTGCCATTTCTTATCAATATTTGTCGTTGACGGTATTGATCCGATTCACAAACCTGAGATATATTTTATACAATCTACAAAAATAGAATTAAGGAAGCTTCATGAATCCACGAAGCACGAAGAGTAGCGGCTCGAAAGAGGATGCCGATGTCATCGTTATCGGTGCAGGAGTGGTAGGTAGCGCTTGCGCCCTATCCTTGAGCCAACAAGGCTTGCGTGTTTTGGTGCTAGACAGCCACCAGCATCCGAGTATGGGTGCATCGTTTGGCAACGCGGGCCATATGGCAACGGAGCAGGTTTTTCCTATTGCCGATTCAGCCATTGTTAAGCGACTACCCAAAATGCTACTGGATCCAATGGGGCCGCTACGCTTAGATTGGCGCTATGTCCCCAAGGCCCTACCATGGTTTACTCGACTACTTTGGAATCTACGTAAGACTCCCTACCAAGCCAGCGTGGCAGGTATCCGTGCTCTCAATGAAAATAGTCTGGATGCTTGGCGTCGACTGCTCGAAACCATAGACAGCAGGTATCTGTTAAAGGAAGACGGATCTCTCCTGGTTTATGAAAAGGATAGCGCTGCCGAAGAGTTAGCAACACTTCACACAAAGATGACTAAGCAGCAAGTAGCCGTTGAATACTGGCAAGCCAGTGCAATTAAAAACACTGCTCCTCAATTGTCAGACAGCATTAAAGGCGGGCTATTCTTCCCTGACACCGCACATACGATTAATCCCTCACAGATCGTCAACTCACTCGTATCCGCAGCTAAAGCCAATGGAGTGCAGTTTAGACAAGAAAACGTCGTATCAGGCCAAGACCATGGCAACGGTGTGACGCTGAAGACCGCGAGCTCGTCCTCCTTCACGGCTGGCAAAGTTCTTATTGCATGTGGAGCTCATTCTGCCCATCTCACTGCCACACTAACGGGTACCAAAGTTCCTCTTGATACGGAGAGGGGCTATCACCTGATGCTGCCTCATGAACGGCATCGGCTGCCTATGGCGGTTACCTCGTTGGAGCGTCGTTTCATCATGACACCCATGGATGAGGGATTACGCTTGGCAGGTACCGTCGAATTTGCCGGGCTCCATCGACCAGCCAATATGCAACGCGCTTGGCAACTGCATAAACTCAGCCAAGGGCTCTTCAAAAACGACTTAGATACTACCGAAGCTAAACCCTGGATGGGCTTTCGTCCCTCGTTACCCGACTCACTCCCTATTATCGATAGCGTTAAAAGCGGCAGAGTCCTACTAGCTTTCGGGCACCATCACCTTGGCCTTACTCAAGCCGCTATTACAGCCGAAATTATTAGCCAGCTGGCCAAGCAAGAAAACCAACAAGCTCAACTGCACTGCCAACTGCCCATTGATTTATCTCCCTATCGGCTAAGCCGATTTTCCTAGCAAGCGACACCCCAACCCTAAGAACAACGTCATAGGAGCTATTATGTCTTCACCAAAAGGTCTCGCAAGACTGCCTAACATGATAGAGGTTTTTGCGATCATGTTCGGCTTTATAGCCATCATGTTTGTCAGTATCAGCTTACTCGAACTCCCTATACAACTTGCCTTGTTCGCCTCTTGGTTTTTGATTATGGGGCTGGGCTTAAAACTTAAACTTTCCTACGAAAACATGCAGGAAGGGCTTATTAAAGGTATTCATAATGGCATGGAGGCCGTTCTGGTGCTCACTACCGTGGGGGCGCTGATTGGCACCTGGATTGCAGGCGGTATCGTACCGAGCATTATTTATTACGGCCTGTCAGTTATGAATCCACAGATTTTCCTTTTCGCAGCTTTTATTATTTGCTCCTTAACGTCTCTAGCTACCGGTACTTCCTTTGGTACAGTGGGAACGGCTGGGGTAGCGATGATGGGTATCGGTCACAGCTTTGGTATCCCGCTACCACTGGTTGCTGGCGCCGTGATATCAGGCGCGTACGTAGGTGATAAAATGTCACCGCTTTCCGATACAACAGTGATGACTGCGTCACTATGTAAGGTGAACCTTATAGACCATATTCGCTCGATGATGTGGGTTAGCGGGCCTGCGGTTATCATCGCGTCGATACTGTTCATCACCGTTGGTTTTTTCTATATCAGCGACACAGCAGACACATCTCAAGCAGCAGCGGCCATGCAGGCTCTGGAAAGCCACTTCACAATAACGCCTTGGCTGCTGCTTCCAGCGGCCGTTGTTATTATCCTATTGACTCGTCGCTTGCCAGCCATCCCTGTCATCACATTAGGTGCGCTCCTTGGCAGTATTTGTGCTTGGCTAGTGCAGGACATGAGTCCCGTTGATGCGATCCAAACCGCCTATTCCGGCAATGCAATGCAGTCTGATGAAGCGTTTCTCAACACTCTTCTTAACCGTGGCGGAATAGAGTCTATGTTGGGTGTCGTTGCCCTCATTCTTTTCGCGCTTGGTTTAGGCGGTTTAATGGAACGGGTCGGCATTCTACAGGCTATCAGCCAGGGGTTTCTGAGCTGGGCCAACAATCCAGGTCGACTTACCCTTTCAACCATGTTGGGTGGATTCTTCGGTAACTTCTTTGGTGGCGCAGCCTATGTCTCACTCATTACCGCCAGCACGATAACTGAGAAGAACTACGACAAACAGGGGATCGATCGTCGCGTTCTCTCTCGTAACGCAGAAGCAGGCGGTACTATTACAACTCCTATGGTGCCATGGACAGACGGCGGTGTATTTATGGCCGCCACCCTCGGTGTTTCAACACTGAGCTACCTGCCATTCCTTTGGTATCACATGCTTGTACTGGTAATCGCTATCTTCTATGGCTACGCCAACATTGCCATTTGGAGAACCTCTCCAGCAGATAACGCCGAACAAACAACCACTCATCAACGCAGTGTACCCGTAGCTTGATCGCCTAAAATCACCTCAAGCTTTTGGCTTTCCAATAAGCTGAACACGTAAAAAAACTCCGGTTTGTAAATAATTCAAACCGGAGTTTTTAGTTTTAATCTCAAGAAAAAAATAACCTTATGCAGATATATACAGCAGCGTTTGGCGTACTACTCAGATGTCATAGCCGCTTTTTCCATTAAATACTCTGCAACCGCCTGATAGGCGGGAAGTGAAGTCGGGTCATTAGCCGCATTTCCCGCCACCGGGTGCGATGCAAAACGCACAATGACCATCTCAGCGGTGGGGTCAATATAAATGGTTTGTCCATGCACCCCTCTTGCGGCAAAGGCGCCATGCTCGTTATGCAGAGACCACCACATGCCACGGTAGCTACCGCCCGGTAAATAACGGTATCCCGCGGCGGCAAACGCTTGCCTGTCGCCACCTTCCCGAATGCGCTCAACCGCCGCTGCTGGAAATAGCCGCTCATCGTCCATTACGCCTTCATTGAGCACCAACTGGCCGATCCTGGCCAGATCCCGAAGGCCAGCGCTCAAACCGCCCCCTGCGAACGGCGTACCAATGGAGTCCACGGTAAAGTAAGCATCCTGCTCCATGCCTAACCGCTGCCAAAGACGCGATGACAGCAATGACGCCACCGATTCACCCGTCGTACGCGCGATCACCCAGCCAAGTGCATCGGTATTAATCGTTTTATAGCCAAAGACCTGCCCATGCTCCCCTTCCGGTTGTACCGTTGCAAGATACTCATAATAAGTACGCGGCCCAGTGTAATCGTCTGGCTTGGGGAGCGGGCTTGCCGCTGCATTGTAGGCCCAGACCTCAGCGTTGGGGTCACTGTAATCTTCGCTGTAAGCAAGGCCTGTGGTCATCTCAAGTAGCTGTTTCACCGTAGCGTTACCAAAAGCACTATCGGCAAGTTCCGGCAGTATATCGCCTACGATTGCCTGCTCATCCAACACGCCTTCTGCCACCAAAATCTCACCTAGCAAGCCGGTCATCGATTTAGTCACCGACATAGCGCCGTGCTGGCCCGTTTCATCCAAACAGCCAGAGTAAGTCTCATACACCACTTGGCCTTGGTGAAGAATCAGCAGACCATCGGTGTAGTTTTCATTCAGCGACGCCTGCCACGACATAGGCTCACTAGCGTCAATTGGAGTGAAGGTGACAGCGTTTATCGCGTCATCTAATGCATAGGGCAAAGGAGCAGGTGCGCCCAACCCACGGCTGACCTGCTTAGTAGGCAACAGCTCGCGAAAGTGGCACACCGTCCAGCGCATTTTGGGGAAACTAAAGTAGTTGGAGTCTGGCTGGCCAATCAACTGCTTCGGCGCCGGTGGGAAACCCTGCATCCAGCCTAACTGGTTTGGGTCAGAAGCTTCAGCACTTAATACCGAGGTACTCGCCTGCGGAGCAGCCGCATAAACCATTGAGCTAAGCAGCAAAGCGGGAAACGCAAGCGGCAACATCACACTAAAACGGCGATAAAATCGTGTCATAAAAGCGACTCCCAGACGTACAACACCACATGAGCGTAACGTTTGAGTCTAGTGAATTCTAATAGAATGGATAGCTAAACGAGTTCAACGTTCTTTATGCTTACATTGCCAGTGCTTATTGTTCATATCATAGCTAAATACTTGGTATTGATGTCGACCGCTTTTCTTTGCACGGTACATAGCGGTGTCGGCATTCTCGAGCAAACTATGTTCATCTGCCCCATGATCAGGATAGAGGCTGATCCCGATACTGACACTAATGCCTAGTTTATAGTGACCAAGACAGCATGGTATCGCTAATGCCCGAAGGATTTTTTCTGCCACTCTGGCAGCATCACTTAGTTTTTCAATTTCGCTAAGCAACACTATAAACTCATCCCCACCCTGTCGGGACACGGAGTCTGTAGCACGTACGCATTCACTGAGACAGTTAGCGACGAGCTGCAACAGACTGTCGCCAACAGTATGGCCAAGTGAATCATTGATGAACTTAAAGTTATCGATATCTAAATATAGCAGTGCGACATAATGGTCGTGCCGTTTTGCTAGACGGATAGCGCGAGCAAAGTGTTCTGCAAATAGAAAACGATTAGGCAGCTTGGTTAGCGCATCATAGTGGGCCTGATAGGCTAGTTGCTCTGCGCGTGTTAAAGAGTGCTTGGCATCATGAAATACAATTACCGCCCCTACCGTAACACCATGGCTATCATGGATAGGAGCCGCCGAATCTTCTATCTCTAGCTGGCTACCATCCTGGCGAATCAGCACGCAGTCCAGAGCCAACCCTACCGTGCGATTTTCGTCTATCGCTCTTAGCGCTGGGTTAGGCACGGGCTCGTAAGTTTGGATATGAACGAGTTTCAAGACCTGATCAATTGGTTTACCAAGCGCCTCTAAACTTGTCCAACCGGTTAACACTTCAGCAACGCAGTTCAGATAGGTAATCCTGGCGCTCAAATCGGTCGTCAAAACAGCATCACCGATTGAATTTAGTGTTGCTTTAGCCCAATCCCTTTCTACTTGCAGGGCATTCTCGACACTTCGCAACCGCTCGTCGGCACCTTGCTCGGCATCATTTTCTGTCGTCTGGGCGTTATTGTTTTGGTGACCACCGTACAGCATGACGTTTTTATCCATGTGTAGCCTTGCCCAAGGGTAAGGTCGGCGCTGCTTTCCTTGCAGAGCACAGTGCAACATCCTGTTCAGGCATATCCCTTGCCACACTGATAGTGACATTAGGCGGTAGATAAATAATTCACTGTGCGCTAGCGAACATAAGCCGCAAGTTATTTAAATTAAAATTGGCGGCACTCATGTCCACAAATCAGCCCTATGTGCGATAGCGTACAGAGATTGTCTCAAGGCACTCTATACTTGAAAGGAGAATGTCTATCGGCTGGAGGGCGTACATCCACAAGGGTTCCCTTGTAGAAGCGGCGGCTAAAGAAAGCTGCATCTAAGCTTAGGATAATGAGGATATTCAATGCTTGAACCGAATAATTTCAAGCAAAATGCGTTGCTAGAACTACTTCCCAGAGATGATCTTGCGCATCTGTTGCCTCACCTTGAAAGAGTGACGCTGACATTGGGTCAATCACTTAGTGAACCTGGTCAGCAGATGAGTCATGTCTACTTTCCGCTGGATTCCATCGTCTCGCTGCTATGCGTGATGGAGAACGGCGCCTCGACGGAGATCGCTATAGTCGGCTACGAGGGAATTGTAGGCGTCTCGCTCTTTATGGGAGGTGAAACCACCCCCAGCCGAGCGATCGTACAGAGCGCAGGACATGCTTATCGGCTTAAAGGACAGCTGCTCAAAAACGAGTTCTACCGCGCCGGCGCCATGCAGAGACTACTGCTTCGCTATACCCAGGCCTTACTGACCCAGATGGCGCAGACAGCGGTATGCAACCGTCACCACAGCGTCGACCAACAGCTATGCCGCTGGCTGTTGCTCAGCATTGATCGGCTGCCAGGAAATGAACTGGTGATGACCCAGGAATTAATTGCCAATATGCTAGGCGTGCGTCGCGAGGGAGTCACCGAGTCAGCGGGTAAACTTCAAAAGGCTGGCTTGATCTCATACTACCGTGGGCATATCAAAGTCATCGACCGTCTTGGGTTGGAAGCACGAGTCTGCGAGTGCTACTCAGTGGTCAAACGCGAGTATGATCGGCTACTCAAGCACCATGACGTTATGTGAGCAACATTAGTGAAGCCGCTAATATAATGCCAAAAGCACCAACGCGCTATGTACGCTAGCGTGCCGACACTTAATTCACCCCAGTGTTAATATGTGTATGTACCATTAAAAACAGATGATGGTACATCTGCAGCCGACATCAAAATGATCGCGATCTTCATTGTGCCGTTTGCCAGGTTCTTTCAACCGGAGAGGCACATGACGTCTATTTTTCACGCTGCTGATGCCAATCAACTTCTTGCTGACCTACCCACTGCTGAGCAAGACGCTTTGATGGCCAATTGCGAGACTGTGTCGCTTACCTTTGGCGAAGAACTTTACCGCGCTACCGATACAGTCACCCACGCCTACTTCCCCATCACCAGTTTCATTTCACAGATCGTTATTCTTCATGGGGATAGCCGCCTTGAAGTGGCGATGACGGGACGTGAAGGCATGCTTGGTCTCTCACTGATGCTCGGTATCCAAGAAGCGCCTCTGCTCGCAGTTGTTCAGGGAGCTGGGGGAGCACTGCGTATCAACGCTGCTAGTTTTCAACGGCTGTTGGTAGAGTGCCCAGTATTGCATTTGCGGCTAAAACGGTACCTTTACGTCGTCATTAATCAGCTAGCGAACTCAGCGGCCTGCATCCATTTTCACCGGATTGAGGAACGCCTTGCCCGCTGGCTGCTAATGACCCAAGACCGCGCCAAATCAGATAGATTGCAGCTAACCCACGAGTTCTTGGCCATGATGCTAGGCGTGCGACGGCAGGGCAAACGCATGAAAGATTTCATCCAGCCAATATCGTCGCTAAATAGCTTTCATCCAGTGCTGCCTTTTTCTGCTTTCGGCGTATGCCACCTTTAAAACTTGTC
>NZ_JABUZF010000047.1:0-3613 GCF_014897885.1 Halomonas sp. 3D7M
TTCACTTTGATCTTTGGGCACGCCCCGGCCATTAAAGTACATGATCCCCAAATTGTACTGCGCCATGGGATCCCCTTGTTCGGCAGCACGGCGATACCATTGAGCCGCTTCATTATCGTTCTGGGACACGCCTTGACCATACTCGTACAGGACGCCCAAATTGTATTGCGCCCTGGAATATCCTTGTTCTGCGGAACGACGATACCATTGACGCGCCTCAGCATAATTCTGGGGCACGCCTTGGCCCCCTGCGTACATGAGTCCTAAAACAAACTGCGCAGTGGCGTCCCTTTGCTCTGCGAATACGCTAAAGATGTCCAATGCTGTAGCGTAATCGCCACGTTTATGCGCTGACACTCCTTCGTCCCATGATTGACCGTATGCTGGCCCGCCCCCCAAACACACAAGGCATAAAACGAGGGTAATCTTGCTTAACACTTTCATAGGAGGAATTTCCTTTTTTTTCAGTTAACTACATTTATTAATTTTACCTTTATCAGTTTGTACTTGTCGCCGATGAACAACATCGGTGGTCAACCTGTTTTATTTTCCTTATTAACGTGTGTCTTTGAGATGTCCAGGACGCCGGCTCGGGGCCTGGGTAGCTCGCCATTGCTGTAAGTGGCTTGAAGGAGCTACTGCCGATTTCCTCGGATCTAGATGGTAGGGGGCTCGCCACGACCTATCAGGGTATAGGCGGCATGGGTTACGTGTTCAAAGTTCATACCGAGGCGTGCCATAGCGAATTAGACGGATAATGTTGAATTTCGGCCTATAAGCGTGAAAAAATAACGGATATAGGCCGAAACTGGTACGTTGACGCTGCACGAGCGTGCTTTTCTATGTACTGACAGAACCACTTTTGGTTTATATGCGTGATTTTTTCACGTTAATTAAGCTACACTTGTAAGCACCCTTTTCCTTCTCGAGTGAGTGGCCATGTCTCTTCGCAAAATCAGCGACCTCAGACCCGTATTTAGCAGTGACCGTGTTACGGAGTGGCAGCCCACGCCCCTGGGGCCGCGCTACCGCTATGAGCGCGATCGGGCCGCCGTTGGACAGGAAATTACGCCTGGCAGCGAGCAGTACGAGTGGTATGTCTTAGCGAACAACGACCTGGCCCACGCCAAGCGCAAAGTCTTTGCGCTGCTCACCGAGGAGTACCTGTAAATGGCACGCACAAGAGCTATACAGGCCGCTGAGGCGCCTTTATGGCTAGAGGTGTTGCTGACCTATGCGTTTGGCCCTGCGCCGGCTCAGCAGGCTGCACGGCTGGATTTGCTGGGGGTGGCCCATGACGCTACCGCGTATCCTGACGATATTCCCGATAGCCGGCTGGCTGAGCTGCTGCTGGCCTGGGCAGAGCGTTACGTTGTGGGAGAGGATTGGCAGCGACTACAGGCCAGAATCAGGCAGCGGCGCCGTCATTCAGACAATGTTTATGAGTGAGTTTTGTCGTGACTGTTTGCTGGCTTTTCAAAAATGGAGCGCGCGAGTGATCTCAGCCCATGAGGGTCATCATTAATGGGGCTGGTTTGTTGATTTGTGGGTAATTCAGAAGATGAAGCAGGGGGAGGTAATTGCCGTAGCTGGGCGACTTCTTTTCGTAATGAAATAAGCTCTTGGTGCATGGCTTGCAACGCTTGCAGCATAGCGTGTTGCAAGTCCTCGCTAGCCACTGTTGCCGGTGGTTGAAGTTCGGGTGGTAGCTGCTTGGGTTCGCCATAGCAACGTACCAATTCCGTCATATCAATGACGCGAGTGCCATCGCCTCGCAAGGTGCATGACAAGCGGCCTGATGCGATATTTCTGTGGATGGTACTGCGATGCTTACCATACAGCTTGGCAGCCTGCGGAATAGTGAGTTGCATGCATGGCCAGTTGGTTGCGTATTGTTCGTTGCATACTAGACCTAACTCGCCAGAGAGCGTTAATTACGGGCATTAATCACTAGGCTTTGGCGGCTCTCCAGGGCGGCCCATTGTTTGCCATAGCAACCGGATGGCATACCAGTGGTCGCGGGACGTACTAGGCGCAAAGTTCTTGGCCTGAAAGTAACGATGCACGTGCCCTCGGCCCACCTGATAAGGACTACAGCCGCACCACTCGACAAACTCTTCAATGCGCTTGATCTGCCTTCTCCGGGCTGTTTTACCTCCTTTTGCAGCATGCTGATGAAGGGCATGACGGATATCGCGAGGAATCATTTCATCGACCCCAAATAAGAGATTGTGATGGCGACCCGTGAGTGCCCTAGCTCCTTCGCGATGACCAGGCGTGCCGCTCGATCCGCTGCTTTGTCGACGTTGCCGCCCATCATTTTCGGGAGCTGCCCAGTTAACGCTTGATAGCGCTCTACCGCGTACGCGCTTCGCAACTCATGGATACGGCTGATACCGTTGGCTTTTAACATCTCACGTGCTTGCCGTAAGCCACCCGCTCGCCATTGCGCCCAGCTCTGTGCGGCTGGCACGAGGCTTCGATGGGTTCCCTGCATAACTGCTGCCTTAGCGAGTGTTTCCAGTTGGTTTTGCGTGATGGGTACTTCGCGCACCCTGCCACCTTTTGTGCCCTCGCTGATTGTCACATAACCGCGCTCGCGGCCTTCTTGAAGGGCTTTTTGAGCGTTGAGAAGTGAGGCTTCCTTTGATCTCAAGCCGAGATCACGGGCCAACTCAATGATGGCAGCTCCACGTTCATTTCCGTTACTACGCATGCTCTCAGTGATCGTCATGACCTCGTCACGGTTAAGCCCTTGCGGGGCTTCTGTGCGCACGTTGTCACGAGCAGCGATGCCGCCATCTTTTGTAGGACTCACCGCCTGCCACCCTCCCTTTGTCACCAATGTCATTACTGAATTAACGGCACTCACCAAATTTTGCCCGTAGGCCGCTGAGAGACTGCCGGCTTTAACGGCTGCGCCAATGGATTGCGCGTATGACGCCACAAGCTGCGCTGTGACGCCTTCTAATCGTTTTACACCCTCACCTTTGGCGAAGGTGGCGAACGACTGCCAGCGCTCGCCCACGGCGGCGGCTGTGGCATAAGAGGCGTTGCCGCTGCGCGCAGCATTATTCATTGCGAACCGCCCAGCTTTCGCCATATCACGGGTACCGGTTCCGTAGTTATTGCCCTTGGCCATACTGGTCTCTCCCTTGTGGCTTCTATGGTGTTGCTGCTGCCCCCCATGCCCTTGCATAAGTGTTAAGTGATACGCGCCCATGACGGCAGGCGCAGACCGTGGAGGTGGCGTTTTGGTATCGCAGACGTTACCAACTGCGGACTAGATCGCTTTATGTGTTGTGTTAATCGCAAGGTGGAGGGTGCTATGGCGAAGGGCTTCGCATGCTGATGGCACAGCCATCGGCTCCGGCTTAGAAGTGATATCCAGCCCTGGCGAGGGGCTGCCCAACATTGCAATTACATATCGACGCTTCAGCGTCATTTCGGATAGCTACGGCATTGCGCCGTCATTGCTTTCGTCGGTTTTCGTCCAGCTTAAAAATCTGGCAGACCAACAAAGAAGCGGGTTTTAGCAGGGTGGCTACCCGCGTCTCTGTGCTTTACGCACAGAGACGCGGGTGGGGTATTGGCATCAACCGGAATGGTCGAC
>NZ_JABUZF010000045.1:0-504 GCF_014897885.1 Halomonas sp. 3D7M
AAGGAGATCGTGCTGGACTTTGATGGCACCGACATCCCCGTGCATGGCGAGCAACCCGGCAAGTTCTTTAACCGTTATTACGATCACCACTGCTACTTCCCACTGTATGTCTTCTGTGGGCGCCACTTACTGGTGAGCTATCTGCGCACCAGTGACCGCAGCGACAGCCGCCATAGCTGGGCGATCCTCGCCTTACTGGTACGCTTTATCCGTCAATACTGGCCCGATACGCGCATCGTGTTACGAGGTGATAGCCACTTTTGTCGTCCCCGGATGCTGAACTGGTGTGATCGGCATCACGTCGACTACATCGTGGGAATCGCAAAGAACAGCCGGCTGCTCAAGGAAGTGGACGTCCCCATGATGCTGGTGCGCAAGACCCAATGGCAGGTGGGAGGGAAAGTAGCGGGGACGTTCCGCTTCCAGTATCAAGCCCACTCCTGGAAATACTCACGCTGGGTGGTGGCCCGCCTAGAAGAAGGCGAGTTAGGCTCTAATCCCCGG
>NZ_JABUZF010000048.1:0-2666 GCF_014897885.1 Halomonas sp. 3D7M
GGCGAGCGCCTGAAAGGCGCACTGGCCTGCATCCTCTACGCCGATTGCCCACCGCAACTACTGCTACTGGACGAGCCAAATAACCATCTTGACCTGCCTTCAGCACAAGCACTGGAAACCATGCTGCGCAGTTACCAAGGCGCGTTAGTGGTGGTATCCCACGACGATGCCTTTCTGGAAAACCTAGCGCTAACAGACCGCCTGCTAGCAACCGAGCAAGGCTGGCAATTGGAGCCGGTTTGATCTAAGTATTCGAGGTGTGATGCATTACTAAAAAACGGCGTAAGTCTAAACAGCTTGTTGGGGACAGCTATACAGGGAAGCCATGATGACTTCCATCGGGAAGTTCTATATCGACACGGACTCGGCCGCCTAGCGCTTCGACGTAGCGTTTGAGTGAACTAAGGCGCATATCCTGGCCAACTTTCTCAAGTCCTGCGACGGTGGGTTGTTTTACTCCCATCGCAATAGCTATGTCTGCTTGGGTTTTCTCCGCTAGCTGACGAATTTCGGCAAGCCTGATCTCGAATAACATATCGTTGGCTTTCGCCTCAGCTGCCGCAACGATCTCTGGCTTTTCTTTTGCTAACAAGTCTTCCAGTTTGCGTGCCATGGTTACCACCTCACTTTAGTGTTTCCAGGTGAGCCGTATATTCTTTATCGGCGACTGGAATCATCTCATTATAGAAGCGCTTGTCATTTCCACCTTTATCGCCTGCGCATAGCAAGATGCCTGTGCGACGTGGATCAAACGCAAAAAATACTCTGATAGGACGTCCCTGGCACTGAACACGCAATTCCTTCATGTTGGAATGCTGCGAGCCGTTTACAGTGTCAGCGTGCGGCCTTGAAAGCATCGGGCCTCGTTCACGTAGAAGAAGTACAGAAGCCAGAACGTTCTCACGTTCAATTTCTTCCAATGAGAAGAACCACGCTTCAAATGTGTCTGTTTGCTCGATAGACCACATGGAGACCTCTTTTGTTTATAGGTTTTATCCTATATAGGCTATGCCCTATTATCAAGAGATTTTCTCAAACTAGGAAGAGGGCAAAACAGCTAATCAAATTATGCCTATCTTCAGGTAGCCAACCCATCATCCCCAACTATAAAAACGCCCCGTAGGAGGTGGCTTTAGCCCGCGACGATTCAAACACTGAGCCATCAACAGGCACCGCTTCCCAGTGAACCTGCCTGTGTGCATTCGCCAAGGCTGCAAAGGCTCAGTATCATAAGCAGCCAATCCAACCACAGAAGTTTCCTCCCATGTCATGCCCACCTTGCCCCAATTGCCAATCTGAATTCGTCTACCAGGATCAAAGCCTTTTCATCTGCCCGGAATGCGCCCACGAATGGAATCCTTCCGAGGTTGAAGCGGAAGACGCCGTCACGGTGAAAGATGCCAATGGCAGTCTGCTTGCTGAAGGCGATAAGGTGACGCTTATCAAAGACCTCAAGGTCAAAGGCAGCTCACTGGTGCTTAAAATTGGCACCAAGGCGGTTATCAAGCGGCTCAAAGAGGGCAAAGACCACCAGCTCGACTGCAAGGTCGATGGCGCTGGCGACATGATGGTCACCGCCCAGTTTGTGAAAAAAGCCTGAATAGATGGCAATTTGTGTTAGCACAAAGCGTTCTGACCAACTTGATGAAAGCATCCGATCACGAGATATGGATGCTCACGCTGTACAGTAAAACGGAGCGTGCCAGTATTCCTGGGCACATGCTCAAGCAAATAGCGGAGGCAATCAAAAATGGTTGATAGAAACCTTGGGGCAGAGATTCTAGACGGTATCAATGAGATCAAACAGTTCAAGAAAGGCAAAGTAGTTCTGCGAACTCATGAGTTAGCAGAACCTTCACCCCTCCCAAAATAATTAGGCATAAACTGAATCTACCAAAGGTTTGAAAGCCGTGAAAGTGGCTACCTGCCATGCCACAGCTTATTAGCATCTATTAGCCTGCTAATGGGAATTGCCGTTTTGTATGCTACTGCTTGTCTGAGTCACCTTCACTCGCCTAGAGAGCTATCATGGATGTCAGACTCAACATGCAGGAGCAGATCATAAAAGGTACTGTGGGGCGGCGATTCATGGGGAGCCATTTAAAATGCGATGCGATATGAGGTGTCAGGTGTTTGAGTGCATCGTAGAGTACAATAAACAACGGCGGCACAGTGCTAACGGGAAATGATCAGCCCAGAGGCCTTCGAAGCCCGAATGATCGCTTAAATTAGTGTCAACTATTGCTGGATAAAGTCGCATGGCTTCATGAAAGGTGTGTCTATGAAAGACGATAAGCTAGAAGAAACGACTAAAGCTTTGGTTGATGACGGCGGCGTAAATTCGATTTCACTATCCCTATTCACCGAAGTATTCGACGCTTTTGAAGAAGCCGTTGTCGTTACCGACGCAAGTCGGCGTTTGGTTTATGTGAATTCTGCGACAGAACAGCTGTTTGGATACTCAAAAAACGCGCTATATGGTGAAGAGGCAAAAATACTCTATGCCGATGAAAACGATTTTTCCGAACAAGGTCGGATACGCTTTAATACTTTCAGCAAAATAGCTGCGGAGAACTACAGAGTTGCATATCGGCGCTCGGATGGAGAGCAGTTTTTTGGCCTGACGACGGGTGCAGCTAAGCGCCTAACCGAAAGTTTTCGTGCAT
>NZ_JABUZF010000049.1:0-1695 GCF_014897885.1 Halomonas sp. 3D7M
TGGCTATTGTTCACGTATGCCGCCCGACAGACAAAAGAAATTAAGTTGCGTACGCATTCCATTTTGTCATGCCATTTGGCATTAATAAATACTTTTCATAATCAATGATTTGCGATTTATGTCAGTACGTGCGGCGTGATGCTTTTTTTAATATTTTTTGATCTTTTTTAGTATCATAGGTGTCAGCACTGAGTACCTGTGCTAGGCGGCACCCGTTCCTGCTTTTAAATCACTCGGCTATTTTCTATGTATTCCTATTGGGCATGCATTTAGCGTTTTTTTTCGTTTGTGATCTGCTATTTGAACCTGTTTGATAAGGGAACACTTGGCAATTTCAGGAGCGTTTACGACGATGGACCTTCCCAACGTCAGCAGTGCATTAGGCATCCTCCATCCCATTTGCATTACTAAAGGGCGTAATGCAGAGGTGTGGGACGAATCAGGGCGGCGTTATATCGACTTTATTGGCGGTATTGGTGTGCTTAACTTGGGGCATGGCCATCCAGCGGTGGTCGAGGCCGTCAAGGCTCAGGTCGATACCCTCATGCATTCAGCGTTTAATGCCTTGCCGCACCGTGGCTACCTCTCTGTCGTAGAACGACTTGACCAGTTTGTGCCGGTTTCTTATCCGCTGGGATGTATGTTGACGAACAGTGGTGCGGAAGCGACTGAAAATGCTCTGAAAGTGGCCCGTGGTGTCACGGGTCGCCAGGGCGTGATTGCCTTTGACGATGCTTTCCATGGCCGCACCTTGGCCGCACTCAATTTGAACGGCAAAGTTAAGCCCTATAAAGCCGGTTTAGGCGCGCTACCTGGCCCGGTTTATCACCTGCCGTTCCCCAGCCAGGATAGTGGGATATCCGCCGAGCAGTCGCTAGCGGCCCTAGAGCGTGTATTTGACGTAGAAATTGCCCCCAGTGAAGTGGCGTGCGTCGTCGTTGAACCCATTCAAGGGGAAGGTGGTTTTCGCTTACTTTGCCCCCAGTTTGCGAAAGCGCTGCGGGAAATCTGCGATCAGCACGGTATTTTATTGATTTGTGACGAAATCCAATCAGGCTTCGGACGAACCGGTAAACGCTTTGGCTTCAGTCACCTCGGCATCGAGCCTGACCTGCTTCTGTTAGGAAAAAGCATTGCCTCAGGTCTTCCTCTGGCCGCCTTGGTAGGGCGTAAAGAGTTAATGGATGCTTTACCCAAAGGCGCGTTGGGAGGTACCTATTCAGGCAATGCGGTCGCGTGTGCAGCTGCATTGGCAGTGATGGATATCATGCAAGACGAGGCGCTAAGCGCATGGGGTAATGCCCAAGAAGCGGCGATTGTGAGTGCTTACCAGCGCTGGAAAGCAAGCGAGCGTTTTCCCATGCTAGGAGCCATGACCGGTGTTGGCGCGATGCGCGGTATCGTCTTTGAAGATACCGACAATGCTACGGGGGGAGAGCACTTAGCTAACCTATTGGCTGCGGGGCGTGATGCTGGCGTTTTGCTAATGCCCAGTGGCCGCAAGCGTAATGTCTTACGCTTATTGCCGCCATTGACCACTGAACCAGACGTCATGGCAGAAGGGCTAGGGCTCATCGAGCAGGCGCTGGAGACGCTCAAAGCATGATCGCAATGGTCAGCGAAGTGGCAGTGCGAAGTGGCTATGTTGCGTTTCTCGACGCCTTGCGCGCTCGTGGCTTCGAAGGCGAGATTGCC
>NZ_JABUZF010000050.1:0-2067 GCF_014897885.1 Halomonas sp. 3D7M
CGCTGCCAGTTTGAGTTACAGTAGCATTGGCGTTTACTGCACTTACCTGAGTAATGGTAGAGATGTTGTTCCAGCCACCTGCTGGGCTATGAGTTTGGCTTACAGTAGCATTATGCATGCCGCTGCCAGTTTGCAGGATGAAGGACTCGTTAAATTCTGCCCCTGCAATACCAACGCCATCTTGGGTAACGGTAGCTGTTTTACCATCACCATTTTGGATAATGAAAGAAACGTCACCTTCACCGAACTGACCAACTAACGCAGTGTTACCACTACCATTTTGGAAGATGTCAGACTCACCATCTGTACCTAGCTGGGCCACTCCAGCAAAGTTATTGTCTCCATTTAACTGCGAGACATAAGAATCATTGTCCATTCCGCTCTGTCCAACTAAGGCGATATTGGTATCTCCCGTACCTGCTGCGCCCTGCAGAATGTAAGAGCTGTTGAACGAGCCATCATCAGCTAAAACTGCTAAGTTACTGCTGCCTGCTTGTTTGATATGACTAATACCGTCATTTCCCACTTGAACCGCTAAGGCTTGGTTGGTATCCCATTGCTGGCGAATATAGCTTTGGTTAGCTGAGCCAAGCTGAATGGCAACGGCGTCGTTATTATCTGCACCACCGCCGACGACCCCTTGATTCACAATAGATTTGTGACCAACACCCACTTGGGTGACACTAGCACCGTTGGCATCGCCACCGAACTGATCAACGCGAGATTGGTTTTCGTTGCCGACCTGAACAACGTTGGCAACACCGCCAGTACTCAGATCCTGAGTAATATCGGAACGGTTAAGCGTACCATCTTGTATTACATCAGCTTTCAAAGCATCGCCTGTACCGCTTTGGTTTTGTGTGATGTTGGATTCGTTTTGATCTCCACCACCCTGTAACACACTGGCCGAGTTGCCTGTGGTGCCAGTCGCAGTTTGGGTGATAGTACTGTCGTTGTCACCTACTGCTGCCGTACTGCCAGGCATATTATCAAGGCCATTTGGGCCAGTCTGGAAGTTGTTGAAAGCGGGATCTGGTTGGAAGTTAGTTGGGAAGCCTACACCACCACCTACAGTTGGCCCCCACGCTGTGTCGTCAATAGGCGTATTGTCGTTATCTACGCCATAGCCGCCGCCTTGCCCGCCACCAGCGCTGGTGTAAGTCAAATTATTGGTAGAAACAATCGTTGTTGCCATGGCCATGCTGCTGGAAAGTGCTAGTGCGGCAGCAATTGCGGTTAGTTGCAGTTTCATGGTGTTTCCCCTTTTTTCGATCAACTTGCTTAGGTTGTTTACTGAGAAGCAGGTGGCAACTCAGTAGGTATCGATAGTGACCGGTCGTGCGCTGCCCGAGTAGTTTTGTTGCTGGACACTTACACCGCGTTGGCCACTGCCCGATTGTGAAATTGATACATCTCCACTAAAACCTAACTGGTAAATATCAGCCCTAAAAGAAAGGCTATTACCTTGTTGGGAAATATTAGCGTTATGGTTATTACCCACTTGCCAAATTACACCGATATTATTTCCATTGTTTTGGGTAATGTTTGCGTGGTTATTATTACCACGCTGGTATATATGAGAGAAGTTGGCAGATTGGTAACTTGTAGAGCGCGACTGAAAAGTACTGGCTTGGTTTTGGTTTCCTCTCTGCTCTATAATGCTCACATTTTCTTGCATTAATGTAATGTCTATTTGATGAGCGTATTGAGCAACTCTAGTACTTTCTTCTATTGAAAAGTTATCACTATTAGCTTTTGCTGAAAAAATATTGCTAATCAGCAAGCCAGCCACTATCAGCGAAGCGTAATAGCGCTTAACGCTTACTTTGCTTGTTGCTGAGTGAAGGCTTGATGATTTCATTGTTATTACCTTTTGAAACTTTGTGTGCATTTTTGCTCCATGCATTGAGTGTGGATCATTTGAAAAATGGCACCATAAGAATATTTGTTAATGTTTCGATTATTTTTTTAATACTTTTTTATATTTATGGATTAAAATATTAATAACTTGTTGATTATATTATCGACTTTCGAAGTTTAATGTAAGTGCCTAACCGAAAGTTTTCG
>NZ_JABUZF010000001.1:0-706 GCF_014897885.1 Halomonas sp. 3D7M
GATTAATTTTGAATAGGCACTTACTGGAGCCCTTGCGTACCTGCAAGCACCTCATTTTCATGGTCGTTAAGATCTTGATAGCCAGCGGCGATTCCAAACACGCGCTGACGGACCAAGGTGCCGAACTTGTGGCGAATTTTATCTGGTGCCAGAAGATAATGAAGTATCGATGCCAAGCGACGTGTAAGTCGACATTGCTTGTCGTCTTCCCGTAGCAAAAGTAACCCTGCATCGGAGGTGATGTGACCTCAACAAGCCAGCTTCAATTTGGTGCCGTGAGAGTAGCGAGAAGGTCAATTTTTCAGGCATTATTTTGGAAGTAACTTTTGATCTTGGTTTTGATGCAAGATCTTGAAAATTTAAAATTGCCAATCGTTTTCTTTTATACGCCATGAAAAATTTAAGTTAGGGTTTATCTGACAAGTTGTCTTCGTGATGAGTTCCTATCGCTTTCATAATGTGGACTGTCTGCCAACGAAATCTCTGAATAGGGTTGGCAGACAGTTTTGAAAAGCATAGTCAGAAACGTATCCAGAAACGTGTTTCCAGTTTAAACTTCATGCTGAAGTATCAGAAGATAGTAGCATCCTGATTGTTCTGGCCGATGAGCACCAAGTCAACATGCTCATCTGAAAGTGCAAACGCCTCCAGAATATCGTCACGATCCTCGTCACTCGCCAACTGGTTCAACCAATATTCCTTGCCT
>NZ_JABUZF010000059.1:0-29336 GCF_014897885.1 Halomonas sp. 3D7M
AGTAGGTGCGGCACCTCAGTTACGCGCGGGTAATGAAGGCGTGCAGCTTTATCTAAAACGCGGGCACTTAGCCACTGTTAAGCTAACCAGCTAATCTACAAAACTGTTTACAAATCTAGCCTACCAAGCCAACAAACGGCAGCAGCGTTAACAGGGCAATCAGCACCACGGCAACGATTACCAGTACGACTTGCACGGGGTGGGCAAGGAAGCGTCGCCATAATGTTGGCGCACTGCCACTGGCAACCGCTTCTTCGTGCTCTCGCCGCGCCTTAGCTTGACGCTTTTCCTGATACGCTGCCAATGCCGCTTCAGCGGCCTCACGCTGAGCAGTGTTACGCAGCCAAATGGCATCGACCCCCAGGCGAAAAAAGCCCGCCTGGGTTTCATAGACATCAAAGCCCTGCTCATCTAGTAACTGGCGTACTTCCAACGCCTCTTCATCGGTCACGTGGCGTAGCCGAAACAGCAAGTGGGCCATATTAGTCGCCCATGGCTGCCATGCGATCTGCCTGAATCACTTCAATCCAGTAGCCATCTGCATCTTTGACAAAGATAACGTCTTTCATCTTGCCCTGGTCCGCGCGCTTGATAAACGTTACTTCATGCTCATCAAACCAAGCCTCGGCAGCTTCTAAGTCAGGCACACTAAAGCAGATATGACCAAACCCTTGCGGCTCAGCGTTACCGTCATGATAGGCAAAATCCTGCTGATCTTCTGTGCCCCAGTTATGCGTCAATTCCAGTAAGCCTTTCTGACTGAAGGTCCAGGCAGTACGTGCTTGAGTATCTTCTGGCACGTTATCGCTGCTTTCGAGATTGGCTAGGAAGTAGAGCGAAAACTGCATCTCTTCGAAATCCAATCGGCGTAGCACCTGCATTCCAAAGACCTTAGAGTAGAACGCTAGCGCACGTTCGGGATCCTTCACCCGCAGCATGGTGTGATTTAAGCGAAACCCTTGGGTTTGCGGCGCTACGGGCGCGACGCCGGAATGTTGTTCGCCTTGAAAACTCATTTTGCTCTCCTGTCGCTAATGCTGATCATTGAATCCATTGAGCCTCACTTACCGCTTACCATGAGGGCTTTAGAGCCATAATACCAGCCTTTACAAGCATGTAGGCTTCACTAACGCAGTGTCACATTAAGCGCACTGGCAATACTAAACAAAAACCCTACACTTATTATTCATAAACTTTACAAAAAGCAGTTCCCGCAACATGAGCGATGCCCCACCTTTGAGGCATCCACAGGAGTTTTCCATGACTGCGATTGATATGACCCTCGGTGACCACATAACGTTAAAGCAGTTAGCCCGTGCCATACACAATGGCTTTTCACCGATTGTGGAAGTTGAATCAATGGATGGTATCTATAAGGTTCGCTTCCATCACGCGAACGGTGTCTCTGATTTAACCAATGCTGAGGGTCATGTCAGCACGTTTTTGGGCACCGGTGAAATTCGCGACACCCTTGGCCAGCTGGGCCTCACTCATGGAGTGCTTACGTTTGCCGACCAGTGTGGCGATGAAATGATTGGTGTTGAGGGTAAAGCGATGACGCCTGATGAGATGCTCACCTACGGAACACGCATCTCGTTTCGTTGATAGTTGCTCATAGCGTTGCCCAGGCTTTACAGATTGACCTAAGCCAAGGATAGTACCATCACGACAGGGGCGCCCTTGCTTAACGGGCTGAGAAGCACCCTTTGAACCTGAACCGGATAACACCGGCGTAGGGAGTCGTGGTGCAGCTGCATCACCTCCCAGCCGGGAGGATATTATGCCTTCACGCCCACTCGGCGATTATCTCCGCGACTTGCGCGCTGCCACACCGCTGGTACATTGCATTACCAACTATGTGGCGATGAATAGCACCGCTAACTTGCTATTGGCGACAGGTGCTTCCCCCGCCATGCTGCATGCTCAAGAAGAAGTGGCGGAGTTCACGGCTATGTCTGGCGCGCTATCGATTAATATTGGCACCCTCTCTTCCCCTTGGGCTGACGCCATGGCAGTCGCCGCGCGCACTGCTCATGAAAACCATATTCCGTGGGTGCTTGACCCTGTGGCTGTTGGTGCTACCGCATTTCGCCAGCGTGTTTGCGAGACGTTGCTGGCTTATCAGCCTAACGTTATTCGTGGCAATGCCTCAGAAATACAAGCACTTAACGGATTAGCCAACCAGGGGCGTGGGGTTGATGCGACGGCTAGCACCCAAGAAGCGGCAACTGCTGCCATTGCGCTGGCACAGCAACATCGCTGTGTGGTGGCGGTGACTGGCGAGAGCGATTTCATTACCGATGGCACTGAACATTATCGTCTTACAGGCGGGCATGCGCTGATGCCCCGTGTGACGACCTTGGGCTGCGGCTTGAGTGCACTGGTCGCAAGCTTTGTGGCCGCAAACCACGAGCAGCCGCTGGAGGCCAGCCTGGCCGCCTTGGCGTGTTTCAGCCTCGCTGGAAGCCGTGCAGGCGAGCAGGCTCAAGGCCCTGGCAGTTTCCAGGTGGCGCTATTGGACGCGCTGTATCAGTTATCCCCTGACGACCTTTCGACCCTTGCTCAATGGGAGGCGGTGCATGCCGTTTGATCTTTCACTCTATTTAGTCACCGATGCTGGTCTGTGCGCTGGCATGGGTCTGGAAAAAACGGTTGAAGCTGCTGTGCAGGGCGGCATTACCATGGTGCAATTACGCGATAAACACGCTAGTGACGAGCACATGATCGCCCAGGCCAAACGTCTCAAAGCGATGTTGGCTGGCAGTGGCGTCCCTCTGATCATTAATGATCGCCTGAACGTGGCGTTCGCCAGCCAAGCGGATGGCTTACATGTCGGGCAAAGCGACACGGCTGTTCAAGCAGCGCGAAGCACGCTCGGCCAGCACGCCATTATCGGGCTTTCAATTAACACCCCAGCCCAACTTCAGGAGGCACCTGTCGAATTGCTCAATTACGTCGGTTTAGGGCCCGTGTTTGCGACTGGCAGTAAACAAGACCACGCCCAGCCCATTGGCTTTGATGGGCTGGCACAGCTTGCCAATGCGTGCCAACTTCCCAGCGTCGCGATTGGCGGGTTAAAAGCTGAACACATGGCTCAAGTGAAAGCCGCTGGGGCAAACGGTGTTGCGGTTATTTCTGCTATTTGTGGCCAGCCAGACCCACGCCTGGCAGCACAGGCATTCCACGCGCAATGACCCAGCTCGACCATATCGCGGCGTTTGTAAAGGTCGCTGAGCTGGGTAGCTATACCCGCGCGGCCGAGGCGCTAGACCTTTCTCGCACGCGGGTATCTCGCCAAGTGATGGCGCTTGAAGAGGCATTGGGTGCTCGGCTTATTCAGCGCACCACCCGGCGGCTACACCTCACTGAAGCGGGCGAACGCTATCTCGTTCGTGCGCAAAGCATTTTGATCGCTTTGGACGAGGCAGCGGCAGAAATCGGCAGTGGCACCAGTACGGTGAGCGGGCAGCTGCGCATCAATGGTCCGATGAGCTTCGGCACACGCTATCTTTCACCGCTGGTTGCACGGTTTATGCAAACGCACCCGGGGCTAGAAGTGCGTTTGGATCTAAACGACCGCCGCGTTGATTTGCTGGAAGAGGGCTACGATGTCGCCATTCGTATTGGTAACCTGCCCGACTCTAGCTTAGTGGCGCGACGGCTCACCCAGTGCCGGATGCTGTTTTGCGCATCACCTGATTACCTCACCAAGCACGGCACGCCGCTGACTAGTGAAGATTTGGCATCTCACCGCTGCCTTCGCTACCGAAGCGGCCAAAACAGTGGCGATTGGCGGATTGGCCATCAACTACTCAGTATTTCTGGCCCCCTAGAGAGTAATAATGGCGATATGCTGACGCATGCAGCTGAAGCAGGCTTAGGGATAGCGCAACAGCCCAGCTTTTTAGTGACCGATAGCATTGCGAACGGGCGCCTAGTGCCGATTTTGCAGAACTTACCGCCGGCGTTGCTAGACATCCATGCGCTTTACCCAGCCCGACGCTATTTACCTGCCAAAGTAGAGCGCTTTATTGAGTTATTGGCGGCGGCGTGGGGTGACCCACCAGTATGGGAAATCGAACTCGGATTGTCGCCTTTATCGCAACAGTGAAGTGCAATAACAGTGGATTATCTCAGTGGCTTTCATCTGTAAAGTGGCACTATCGCATCCAACGTGATGCTCGCGACTAAGAGAGACGGCTATGACCACTACTAATACTTCACCACTCACCCTCCATGCCACCGCCTTGCTACGTATCAGTTTGGGCGTGATGGTCTTAGCTCACGGCTTGCTTAAGGTGTTTGTCTTCACCCTGCCAGGCACTGTCAGCTATTTTGAATCCCTGGGCTTACCGGGTGTTCTTGCTTACTTAACCATTGCTGCCGAAGTAGGTGGCGGCCTAGCACTTTTACTGGGCATCTATACTCGTTGGGTAAGCCTTGCTCTAGTCCCCGTGCTGCTAGGTGCAGCCTCGGTACACCTGGGTAATGGCTGGCTGTTCTCAAACCCGGGTGGTGGCTGGGAATTCCCTATTTTCTGGACGATTGCTCTGGTGGTACAGGCAGGCCTAGGTAGCGGTAGCGCTGTTGTCAGCCGCAAATTCGCCTAACCACTCTGCCCGCATTGGCTTCGGCTTGTGCGGGCATCATTAGCCCCCTATAGGCTAACGGAGGTACTAAGATGCTACCCAGCCTGTTTATTTCTCATGGCTCCCCCATGTTGGCGCTGAATAAAACGCCAGCCCACGCTTTCCTACGCGAACTGGGGAAGCGCCTCTCCCCTCGTGCGGTGGTCGTCGTATCAGCCCACTGGGAGAGTCTTACGCTCAAGGTCAGTACTAGCGCACAACCAGAGACGATTCATGACTTTGGCGGGTTTCCACAAGCTCTTTTCGAGTGCCAGTATCCGGCTCCTGGCAACCCTGATTTGGCTGAACAAATTGCGCTGTTACTGGGTGCCGAACGCGTAGAGCGCGGCCTTGATCACGGCGCCTGGGTACCACTTTCGCTGATGTTTCCGGAGGCCAATGTACCGGTCGTTTCCCTGTCGCTACCTGTGCGTTGGGAAAATGACGCGCTAGTCACGCTCGGCGAGCGCCTATCAGCATTGCGAAAAGAAGGGGTTCTGATTATTGGCTCGGGCAGCCTGACCCATAACTTATATGAAACCCTGCCCCAGGACAGCCCCGCCCCCGCCTGGGTAGATGAGTTTGCCCAGTGGGTGAGCGAGCACATTGCAGCCAATGATCGCCAGGCATTGCTCCACTGGGAGAGTGCTCCAAAAGCGCTGGAAAACCACCCAACCCCAGAGCACTTCCAGCCCTTGCTGGTGGCCATGGGGGCAGGTGGTGATGCAACTCAGTTACACCACAGCATTGAACATGGCGTACTGGCAATGGATGTCTATCAGTTCGCTTAAGCCGTTGGGCGAGGCTTCATCGTCGTGCGGCGGTCATGGTAAGCAATTGCCAACCCGCTGCCCATAATCAGCACACTGCCCACCCATACCCACAGATCCGGCAGCTCTCCCCAGAACCACCAGCCAAGCAGCACCGCCCACAGCATTGCAGTGTAATCGAAGGGAGCGGCAATCGCGGCAGGGGCAAAGCGGAATGCCAGGGTAATAAACGCGGTCGCGCCAATACCCAAAACACCCGAGACCAAAAAGCCAAGCCAGTGCCAGGGCTCTGGGGTTTGCCAAACCCAGGGCAAACTCAGAGCAGTGACGATAAAGGGCACTAACGTCATGTAGAACACCATTGCCCACAGGTGCTCCCTAGCACCGTAGCGCCGCGCAGTAATCATCATCAGTGCATAAAAGAAAGCCGCTCCCAAGAGGGTTAGCGTGCCAAGCTGGAACGCATCACCGCCGGGGCGAACCACAATCAGCACGCCAGCAAAGCCAACTAACGACGCCACTAATACAGGCGGATCGATCCGCTCGCCAAGCAGCGGTACTGAGAGCAACGTTACAAACAAGGGCGCCACAAAAGCGATTGCCGTGGCCTCTGCGAGTGGCAGCAGGGTTAGCCCCCAGACAAAACACACCATCGTGGCGGTATAAATCAATCCTCTGAGAAGGTGTACACGGGGGCGCTTGGTATGCAACTTGCGCAATCCGCCTGCAAAATGCGCCAACAGAGCAATGAGCGGTAATGACACGAGCGTACGAAAGAAAATAATCTGTAGCGGCGAATGGACCTCGCCTAGCCACTTCGATACCGCATCACCGAGCGCTAAGAACAGAACTCCTAAGCACATGCACAGGATACCTTTTAACGACGTTGTCACGACGCTCTCCTTTTGCCCTTTGGACACTTTATCAGCCGGGATTAACAACTAATAAAAAACCCCGCCAATGTGTCACTGACGGGGCTGCGGATCTAACGTGGCTTTACAAACTTGCGTTGACCACCATGCACTCCATCCCCTGCGCCTGGAGCGTTCTACAAGCGCGTCTGGCGCGTGCTTCGTCCAAGGCGACAACCCTGGCGCGGAATACCGGCGTTTGACCAGCTAAAGTATCGATAGCAACCCGCCCCCCCACTTCATGAGGCAGGCGCTGCGCTGCCTGACGTGCCAACTGCTCTGCTCGTGCTGCCTGGCTAAAAGCACCTACCTGGATACCCCAATCACCAGCAGTAACAGACCGTTGAGGCGTAGCTGCCAATTCGCGCTCACGTTCAATAAAAGCGTTCACCGGGTCTGGTCTACGGGTGACAGGAACTTCTGTCGGTGCCTCCATTGAGCGCGCGAGACGATCTTCAATTTCAACAGCCGGTGCAGACGCTGGTGAAGGAGAAAGGGTTGTCGCTGCCAAATTATTCGAAGCCGCTGTATTATTCGAAATCGTTACATTACTGGCCATGACAGGGCGATTAGAGGCTGGCGGTGTCGACATGGGGCGTTGGCTAGGCGCGTTAGAGCCAGAGAAAGCCATAAACTCTCTAGAAAAAGTGGTATTGGCCAGCCACGTTTGCTGGTCACGCAGCGCTGCACGAGCAAAGCTACGGTCTAACAGGTTCGCCATATGAGAATCACGAGATGAACCACTAAAGCCACCCATGACAACGCCCACCATACGGCGATCCCCGTGGACGGCCGTTGTCGCTACATTGAAACCAGATGCACGAATGAAGCCGGTTTTAAGGCCATCTGCACCGGGGTAGTTTTTCACTAAGCGGTTATGGCTGGTGTGCCGGGTACCACGATAGGTGAACTCCTGGAGCCCAAAGTAGTGGTAGTACTGTGGGAAGTCCTGCATCACGCGCACAGAGAGTGTCACCATATCCCGTGCCGTGGTGACCTGCTGATCATCAGGTAGACCCGAGGCATTACGGAACGTGGTGGCATTCATGCCTAGCTCGCGCGCTTTTGCGGTCATCAGCTGAGCGAAACGCTGCTCGCTACCACCTAATGCTTCAGCCACCACGACGGCAACATCATTAGCAGAGCGCACTGCCAACGCACGAATAGCAGAATCAACAGGAATGGTACTACCTGCAGAAAGCCACAGTTTTACAGCAGGCATGGCGGCAGCTTGAGCAGACACAGGAAGCGGCTGATTAAGACTGAGCTGGCCACTCTCCAATGCTTCAAATGTAAGATAAAGCGTCATCATTTTGGTTAACGATGCGGGGTAGCGACGCTCATCGGCATTCTCGGCGTACAGCACCTCTCCGTTTTCCAAATCCACAACAATCCCAGCATAACGCGGATTTGCATGAGCACTCGATATCGTGCTTAGCAGCAATACCATTAACGACAGCGGAAGCCACCAACGCGCGACGATCGTTGCGCATATTCCCCTTGTTGCCATACATGCCCCTTTCTTGTTTTGCTGTGATGTAACACTACCAACCATTAATCTACTTGCCACACTAAGAAATCTAAGACTAGCACGGTAACTCTTCAAGTGAATTAAGAAAGCAGTATAAAAGTTGAAAACGCAATGAAATGAATAGACCAAAAAAAACCGACCCTAAGGGGTCGGCTTTCATTTTGTTGAGCAACAACGCAGAGACTTACTCTTCTGCAGCTGCTTCTTCAACAACCGGACGGTCAACCAGCTCAACGAACGCCATGGGCGCGTTGTCGCCTGTGCGGTAACCGCACTTGAGGATGCGGATGTAACCACCCGGACGCTCGGCATAACGCGGACCTAGCTCGTTGAACAGTTTGCCGACGGCTTCTTTGGAGCGCGTGCGGGCAAATGCCAAACGGCGGTTTGCAACGCTATCCTGCTTGGCTAGGGTAATTAGCGGCTCGATAACGCGACGCAATTCCTTGGCCTTAGGCAGGGTTGTCTTGATGACTTCATGTTCGACCAGAGAGACAGACATGTTCTTAAACATGGCCTGACGATGCGAGCTGGTACGATTCAGATGACGACCACTCTTACGATGACGCATGGTTGTAATTCCTTACCAAACTGGGACTCGAGTCGACACTCACGCGGAGGCCTTGTCGTCCTTCAGGCTAGCGGGTGGCCAATTTTCCAGCCGCATGCCGAGGGACAAGCCGCGCGCTGCCAATACGTCTTTGATTTCATTCAAAGACTTTTTACCAAGATTCGGTGTCTTCAGCAGCTCAACTTCAGTGCGCTGGATAAGATCACCAATGTAGTAAATATTCTCGGCTTTTAGGCAGTTAGCGCTGCGAACTGTCAACTCAAGATCGTCTACGGGGCGCAATAGGATAGGATCAACAAGATCCTCTTCCTCTTCGACTTCCTGCTCTTTATCAGCTTCCAGGTCGACGAAGGCGGCCAGCTGCTCTTGCAGAATGGTCGCACTGCGACGGATAGCCTCTTCCGGATCCAGTGTACCGTCGGTTTCCAGATCGATAATTAACTTATCGAGGTCGGTGCGCTGCTCAACACGAGCGGCTTCAACCGAATAGGAAACACGGCGAACAGGGCTGAAGGTGGCATCCAGCTGCAGGCGGCCAATTGCACGTGTCTCTTCATCAGAGCCACGAGCGTCAGCCGGTTCGTAACCACGACCCAGCGCTACCTTAAGCTGAATTTTCAGCTCGGCACCTTCATTGACATGAGCAATGACGTGATCCGGGTTGACGATTTCGACGCTATGATCAAGCGCAATGTCGCCAGCGGTGACGACAGCTGGGCCCTGCTTGTTCAGCGAGAGCACCGCCTCATCGCGGCTGTGCATCTTGATCGCAACATCTTTCAAGTTCAGGAGGATTTCGATGACATCTTCCTGCACCCCTTCGAGCGCACTGTATTCGTGCTCTACACCGGCAATTTCAGCCTCTACCACGGCAGCGCCGGGCATGGACGAAAGCAGAATGCGACGAAGTGCATTCCCCAGGGTGTGACCAAAGCCGCGCTCGAACGGTTCGAGAACGATTTTGGCATGATGTGCGCTGATTTCTTCGACCTTGATGTCACGAGGACGAAGAAACTCTGTCACTGAACGCTGCATATGAACACCTTTCAGGCTGCCAAACGGATACTGAGTACTCTAGAGCACACTACTCAAGAGCATCTGGGCGGTTAGCTTTGCTACCCCGCCCAGGTCTCAAGAAGCAGAAATGTAAATCAAACTGCTTACTTGGAGTACAGCTCGACGATCAGGTTTTCGTTGATGTCGGCAGTCAGGTCACCGCGTTCAGGCAGAGCCTTGAAAGTGCCTTCCATCTTCTTGGCGTCGATTTCGATCCAAGCGATATCGCCACGGTTGGCCGCAATGGTCAACGAGTGTTGAATACGTGCTTGGTTCTTCGCCTTTTCGCGAACAGAAACAACGTCACCGGGCTTCACTTGGTAGGAAGCAACGTTAACGGTGCGGCCGTTCACGGAAATCGCCTTGTGGCTGACCAGCTGACGCGCTTCAGAGCGAGTCGAGCCAAAGCCCATGCGGTAGACGACGTTATCCAGTCGGGATTCAAGCAACTGCAACAATACTTCACCAGTCGCACCTTTCAGGCGAGCGGCTTCTTTGTAGTAGTTGCGGAACTGCTTTTCGAGTACGCCATACATACGGCGTACTTTCTGCTTCTCACGAAGCTGCAAGCCGTAGTCGGAAAGACGCTGACGACGCTGGCCGTGTACACCCGGGATCTGCTCGGATTTACACTTTTTCTCGAAGGGAGTAACACCGCTCTTTAAAAAGAGGTCGGTGCCTTCACGACGAGACAGTTTGCACTTCGGTCCAATATAACGAGCCATGAATCTGTCTCCTTAAACGCGGCGTTTCTTAGGCGGACGGCAGCCATTATGAGGAATGGGCGTCGCGTCAGTGATGCTTTGCACGCGGAAGCCGGCGGCATTGAGAGCGCGCACGGCGGATTCACGGCCTGGACCGGGGCCCTTGACCAGCACGTCTACGTTTTTCACACCATACTCGGCTGCAGCAGTTGCTGCACGCTCACTTGCCACTTGAGCAGCGAACGGGGTGCTCTTGCGAGAACCACGAAAACCCGAACCACCGGCTGTCGCCCAAGAAAGAGCGTTGCCCTGGCGGTCTGTGATCGTCACGATCGTGTTGTTAAAAGAGGCGTGGATATGCGCTACGGCGTCCACTACCTGCTTTTTAACCTTTTTACGGTTACTACGCGGGTTAGCCATGTTGATGTCTATTCCTGTCTTAACGTCAGCTCTCTATTAAAGAGCCTGCGTGTTATTTGCGGATCGGCTTACGCGGGCCCTTACGGGTACGCGCGTTAGTCTTAGTCCGCTGACCACGCAGCGGAAGACTACGACGATGACGCAGACCACGGTAGCAGCCTAAGTCCATGAGACGCTTAATGTTAAGCGTAACATCACGACGAAGGTCGCCTTCTACGGTGTACTTACCAACTTCAGAACGCAGGGTATCCAGCTCATCGCTAGATAGATCCTGGATCTTAGTAGTAGGCGCGATACCGGCAGCAGCACAAACGTGCTGAGCGCGGGTACGGCCAATCCCGAAGATATAGGTCAGCGAGATCGCCGCATGCTTGTTGTCCGGGATATTGACGCCTGCAATACGGGCCATCAGCTTACTCCGAAATTTGAGCGGCTTGCTCGTTTGTTCATCTACAAAAGGTGCAACAGCATACCCCTTTATAAGCCTTATGGCAAGGGGTATGCCGGCACCCGCTTAAAAACAACCCAGGTATTAACCCTGGCGCTGTTTGTGCCGCGGTTCGATACAAATGACGCGGACAGCGCCATTGCGTCGAATGATCTTACAATTACGGCACATCTTCTTTACGGAAGCTCGAACTTTCATCGTTCTCTCCAAATCGCAACGGCGCGCCTCAGCGCATAATGCCGCCGCTACCGTAGCCTTTCAGGTTGGACTTCTTCATCACCGAGTCATATTGATGCGACATGAGATGCGACTGCACCTGGGCCATGAAGTCCATGATGACCACAACCACGATCAGAAGCGAAGTTCCGCCGAAGAAAAACGGCACGTTCCACGCAACGATCAAGAACTGGGGCATCAAGGAAACCGCAGTGATATACAAGGCACCGAACAAAGTAAGACGAGTCATTACTTTATCGATATAGCGAGCGGTCTGCTCGCCGGGGCGAATGCCCGGCAGGAAGGCGCCTGACTTTTTAAGATTGTCAGCCACATCCTTGGGGTTGAAGACCAGCGCTGTGTAAAAGAAGCAGAAGAATACCACTGCCGCCGCGAAAAGCAAGATGTAAAGCGGTTGGCCGGGGCCTAACGCTTGTGATGCACGCTGTAACCACTCCATTCCTTCGCCAGCACCCACCCACTGACCAATAGAGGCCGGGAAGAGTAAAATACTGGAAGCGAAGATTGCTGGAATAACACCAGCCATATTCACTTTCAAAGGCAGGTAGCTGCTTTGGCCTGCATACATCTTATTGCCGACCTGGCGCCTGGGGTAGTTCACTTTCAAGCGGCGTTGACCGCGCTCAATGAACACCACAAACGCAACGGTAGCAATACCTAGCACTGACAGCGCTAACAGCGGAAGAACATTCCAGGCACCTTCATTACGAGCAAGCTCGAACGCTTGCCCAACGGCACTGGGCAGCCCAGCGACGATCCCCGCGAAGATCAACAGCGAAATACCGTTGCCGATGCCCTTCTCGGTGATCTGCTCACCTAGCCACATCATAAACACCGCGCCTGATACAAATGTAATCACGGCGGTGAAAAAGAAGCTGAAGTCAGCGCTGTATGCGATGCCTTGGCTAGCCAGACCGACGGACATACCGGTAGCCTGGACGAAAGCCAGTATCACCGTGCCGTAGCGCGTGTACTGGCTAATCTTGCGGCGGCCAGCCTCACCCTCTTTCTTGAGCTGTTCAAGATGAGGGGAGACCGCAGTCATGAGCTGCATGATAATCGACGCCGAAATGTAGGGCATTATGCCCAGGGCGAGGACGCTCATGCGCTCCAGGGCGCCACCCGAGAACATGTTAAACATGCCTAGAATGGTGCCCTGTTGCTCCCTAAACAAGGCAGCAAGCTGGTCAGGATTGATACCGGGAACGGGAATGTGGGCACCAATACGGTACACCACGATGGCGAGGAGCACGAAGCGCAAACGCGCCCACAGTTCACTCAGACCGCTGCCCATCGCCGGCATATTTCCTGACTTGGCCATTTAGTCCTCTACCTTGCCGCCGGCGGCTTCGATCGCTTCACGGGCACCTTTGGTGACCTTGATACCACGAACGGTAACCGCCTTTTTCAGTTCGCCAGAAAGGATGATCTTCGCATGAAGCGTCGCATCCTTTAGCACGTTGGCTTGCTTCAGAGTTTCCATAGTGACTTCGTCACCGGCAACCTTAGCAAGTTCAGCCAGACGTACTTCTTCAGATACCAATGACTTAGCAGACGTAAAGCCGAACTTCGGCAAACGACGCTGCAATGGCATCTGACCGCCTTCGAAACCAGGCTTGACGCTGCCGCCACTGCGAGATTTCTGACCTTTGTGGCCACGGCCTGACCTTTGTGGCCACGGCCACCGGTCTTACCAAGACCGGAGCCGATACCACGACCAACGCGCTTTTCAGCGTGTTTGGAGCCCGGTGCCGGGCTCAGGGTATTGAGTTTCATGGATTACTCTCCCTCAACGCGCACAAGGTAGTTAACCTTGTGGATCATGCCGCGTACGGCAGGGGTGTCTTCCAGCTCAACCGTATGACCGATGCGACGCAGACCCAGGCCCTTCATAGTAGCCTTGTGCTTGGGCAAAACGCCGATGGTGCTGCGGATCTGGGTAACCTTGATCGTTGCTGCCATGGTGCCTTACCCCGTGATCGCTTCGACAGACAGACCGCGCTTAGCGGCAATGTCTTCCGGTGCTTGCATGGAGGAGAGACCTTTAACAGTCGCTCGCACCACGTTAACCGGGTTGGTGGAACCGTAGCACTTGGCCAGTACATCATGGACACCAGCGAGCTCTAGTACAGAGCGCATGGCGCCGCCAGCGATGATACCGGTACCTTCAGAAGCCGGCTGCATGTACACCTTAGAAGCACCGTGACGGGCTTTTATCGGGTACTGAAGCGTATGGCCTGCAAGGTTAACCTTGACCATGTTGCGACGAGCTTGATCCATCGCTTTCTGGATCGCAACAGGCACTTCACGCGCCTTGCCACGACCAAAACCGACACGACCTTTACCATCACCAACGACGGTCAGCGCGGTGAAGCCGAAAATACGACCACCTTTGACCACCTTGGCGACGCGGTTGACCTGCACTAACTTCTCTTGCAGATCACCGCTTTGCTGTTCGTTCTTCGCCATCGTAAAACCCTTTAGAATTCCAGGCCGCCTTCACGTGCGGCGTCGGCCAGAGCCTTAACGCGACCGTGATACTTAAAGCCAGCACGATCGAAGGCCACCTGGGTGATGCCTGCTTCTTTAGCGCGTTCAGCAATCAGAGCGCCAACCTTAGAGGCGGCTTCTGCGTTGCCAGTCGCACCCTCGCGCAGTGCTTTGTCCAGCGTAGAAGCACTGGCTAGCACTTTGCCACCATCCGGCGAGATAATCTGCGCATAGATGTGACGCGGGGTACGGTTGACGCACAGGCGATACACGCCCAGCTCGCGGATCTTTGCGCGAGCGCGGCGGGCACGACGGAGACGAGATTCTTTCTTCGCGTTCATAACCCTGCCTTACTTCTTCTTGGCTTCTTTGCGACGCACCTGCTCGTCGGCGTACCGAACACCCTTGCCTTTATACGGCTCAGGGGGACGGAAGGCGCGGATTTCCGCGGCGCACTGGCCGAGCATCTGCTTGTCCGCGCTTTTCAGCACGATCACGGTGTTCTTCGGCGTTTCCGCTGAGACACCCTTAGGCAGTTCATAGTCGACCGGGTGCGAGAAGCCCAGTGAAAGATTGAGCGTCTGGCCCTTAGCTTGGGCACGATAACCGACGCCTACAATTTCGAGAGTTTTTGTGAAACCCTCGGATACGCCCGTTACCAGGTTCTGAACCAAGGCGCGGGTAGTACCGGCCATTGCCCAGCTCTTGGCAGACTCACTCGGGGCGAAGGTCAGCTGGCCATCTTCTTGACCAATCACCACGTCCTGGTGAATGGGCATAGATAGCGTGCCCTGGCCGCCTTTGGCGGTCAGCTGGCCAGCGTCGATTTTAATCTCGACACCAGCAGGCACTTTAACCGGATATTTCGCTATGCGGGACATTCCAGCCTCCTAGAATACGGTGCAGATGACTTCGCCACCGACGCCTGCTTGGCGCGCGGCACGATCGGTCATGACACCATTAGAGGTGGTGACAATCGCGATACCCAGACCATCGGCGACCTTAGGCAGGTTGTCTTTGCCCTTGTACTGGCGCAGAGACGGCTTGGAAACCCGTTGAATGTGCTCAATAACCGGCTTACCCTCAAAATATTTAAGAGTAACGGTCAGCTCGGGTTTAACGCCTTCAGCCACCGTAAAGTCGGTAATGTAGCCTTCTTCCTTTAACACGCGGGCCACTTCCACTTTCAGCTTGGAGGACGGCATGGTAGCCGTCTCCTTGGTGGCCATCTGCGCATTGCGGATACGGGTAAACATATCCGCTAGAGTGTCTTGCATGCTCATTTAATGTGCGCTCCTGATGATTCGACGTGACGTTACCAGCTGGACTTTTTCAGGCCAGGGACGTCGCCACGCATGGCGGCTTCACGCAGCTTGTTACGGCCAAGGCCGAACTTGTTGTAAAAACCGTGCGGACGGCCAGTCACGCGGCAGCGGTTACGCTGACGCACCGGGCTTGAGTCGCGCGGCAGTTGCTGCAGCTTCAGCGTCGCCTCGAAACGTTCTTCTTCAGAAGCGTTCACGTCCGAGATGATTTTCTTGAGCTCTGCGCGCTTAGCCGCAAACTTCTCGACTAGCTGAGTACGCTTGAGCTCGCGCTCTACCATACTTTTCTTAGCCATGATCCAACCCTTATTTCTTAAACGGGAAGTTCAGTGCTGCTAATAGCGCACGACCTTCCTCGTCGGTGTTGGCGGTAGTAGTGATAGTGACGTCCAGCCCCCGGATGCGATCGATCTTATCATACTCGATCTCTGGGAAGATGATCTGCTCACGCACACCCATTGAGTAATTGCCGCGACCGTCAAAAGACTTCGGATTGAGACCACGGAAGTCACGCACGCGGGGAATCGCAATGTTCACCAGGCGGTCCAGGAAGTCCCACATACGCGCTGAGCGTAGTGTAACTTTGACACCGATCGGCCAACCTTCGCGCACCTTGAAGCCCGCGATGGACTTGCGTGCCTTGGTCACCAACGGCTTTTGACCAGAGAGTTTCTCCAGGTCACCGATGGCATTGTCGATCAGTTTTTTATCACTGACCGCTTCGCCGATACCCATGTTCAGAGTCACTTTCGTGATCCGGGGTACCTGCATTACGTTGGCGTAGCTGAACTGCTCTTTGAGCTGGGCTACAACCTCGTTTTGATAACGTTCTTTCAAGTTCGCCATTTTGCTACCCGACTCGCGTTAGGCGTCGATCTGCGTCTGCGTCGACTTGTAGATACGTACCTTGGTACCGTCTTCCTTAACTTGGAAGCCGACGCGATCCGCCTTACCGGTCTCCGAATTGAAGATGGCTACGTTGGACGCGTGAATCGGAGCCTCACGCTCGACGATACCGCCCTGATTTCCCGCCATGGGATTAGGCTTGGTGTGACGTTTAATCATATTCACACCGGACACCACGAAGCGGTTTTCTAGTACCCGCTTAACAGTGCCACGTTTGCCTTTATCCTTCCCGGCGATGACGATGACTTCATCGTCACGTTTGATCTTTTGCATATCCGCCTCGCTCCTTACAGCACTTCAGGCGCTAGGGAAATGATCTTCATGAACTTCTCATTACGAAGCTCACGAGTTACCGGCCCGAAGATACGCGTGCCGATCGGCTGTTCGTTGGTGTTATTCAACAAAACCGCCGCATTTCCATCGAAACGGATCAGCGAACCGTCACTACGACGGACGCCACTACGGGTGCGAACGACTACCGCTTTCAGCACTTGGCCTTTTTTGACCTTACCGCGCGGAATCGCTTCCTTCACCGTTACCTTAATGACGTCACCAACGCGAGCGTAGCGACGGTGTGAACCGCCCAACACCTTGATGCATTGCACCCGGCGCGCTCCGCTGTTGTCGGCGACATCCAGCATTGTCTGAGTCTGAATCATCGGTTTTCTCCAAACCTAATCTGACTGCACTGATCGGCAGACTTTAGGTATTACCCCTTAGCCTGCTCAACCACCTCGACCAGCGTCCAAGCTTTCTTCTTGGAAAGCGGACGGCACTCCTGAATGGAAACCGTATCGCCTGCCTTAGCTTGGTTCGCCTCATCATGGGCGTGCAGCTTGGTGGAGCGCTTGACGTATTTTCCGTAGATCGGGTGACGCTCACGACGCTCGATCATAACGACGATGGATTTATCCATCTTATCGCTCACCACCTTGCCGGTGAGCGTACGTGTTTTTTTCTCTTCGGCCATCTTATTCACCTGCCTTCTCGTTGAGCAAAGTCTTCACACGGGCGATATCCCGGCGGACCTGCTTGAGCAGATGAGTCTGGCTCAGTTGGCCAGTGGCCTTCTGCATGCGCAGGTTAAACTGCTCGCGGAGTAGCTCGAGGAGTTGCTCTTGCAGCTCTCCTACGGACTTTTCACGAATTTCCTGGGCTTTCATCACATCACCGTCCGTTTAGCAAAGGTGGTGGACAAGGGCATCTTCTGTGCGGCCAATTCAAATGCTTCACGGGCCAGCTCTTCGGATACACCTTCAATTTCGTACAGGACCCGACCCGGTTGGATCTGGGCTACCCAGTACTCAACGGAACCTTTACCTTTACCCATACGAACTTCGAGCGGCTTCTTGGAGATCGGCTTATCAGGGAAGACGCGGATCCAAATCTTACCGCCACGTTTAACGTGACGTGTGATCGCACGACGGCCTGCTTCGATCTGGCGCGCAGTGATGCGGCCACGACCGGTTGCTTTGAGACCGTACTCCCCGAAGCTGATTTTGCTTCCGCGATGCGCCAGGCCACGGTTGCGGCCTTTCATCATCTTACGGAATTTCATACGCTTGGGCTGTAACATCGACTCGCTCTCCCCTTACCTGGAACCTTTCTTCTTGGGCGCGTTGCCGGCAGGCTGCTGTTGCTTAGCCTTGGCACGTACTTCCTCAATACCACCGAGGATTTCACCCTTAAAGATCCACACTTTGACGCCGATGACGCCGTAGGTGGTGTGAGCTTCGTAAGTGGCGTAGTCGATATCCGCACGCAACGTGTGCAACGGAACGCGACCTTCGCGGTACCATTCGGTACGTGCGATTTCGGCACCACCCAGACGACCTGACAGCTGAATCTTAATGCCGCCAGCGCCAAGACGCATTGCGTTCTGTACCGCGCGCTTCATAGCACGACGGAACATTACGCGACGCTCAAGCTGACCCGCTACGTTAGCAGCGACTAGCTTGGCATCCAGCTCCGGCTTGCGAACTTCTTCGATGTTCACATGAACCGGAACACCCATCATCTCGGTTAGATCGCGACGTAAACGGTCGACATCTTCACCTTTTTTGCCAATCACGATACCCGGACGGGCAGTGTGAATGGTGATGCGGGCATTGTTAGCCGGACGCTCGATGTGAATGCGGCTTACGGAAGCGTTCTTTAAACGCTGATCCAGGAAGCTGCGCACTTCGAGATCATTATTGAGCTTATCGGCATAAGCGCCGCGCTCGGCATACCAGACAGAAGCATGGTCTTTGACGATGCCCAGTCGAATGCCTGTTGGATTGACTTTCTGACCCATCTGGTCGACTCCTACTTCTCGGCTACCTTGACGGTGATGTGGCAGGTGCGCTTCAAGATACGATCCGCACGGCCTTTGGCGCGCGGCTTGATACGCTTGAGCGTCACGCCCTCATCGACACAGATGGTCGAGACACGCAGCTCGTCGATGTCCATGCCGTTATTTTCTTCCGCATTCGCGATGGCGGACTGAAGCACTTTCTTGACCAGTTTGGCAGCCTTCTTCGGTGAGAAGGTCAGCAGGTCAATAGCTTCGGCGACCGGTTTACCGCGCACCTGGTCAGCCACCAAACGGGCCTTCTGTGCGGATAAAGCAGCGCCACTCAGCTTAGCTGTGACTTCCATCTCTTAATCCTCTCTGGCTTACCGTTTGGCTTTCTTGTCCGCAGCATGCCCGCGATATGTGCGAGTAGCAGCGAATTCGCCAAGTTTATGACCCACCATTTCCTCGGAGACGTGCACCGGGACATGCTGGCGTCCGTTATGGACCGCAATAGTCAGACCTACCATGTTGGGCAGGATCATCGAACGACGCGACCAAGTCTTGATTGGTTTGCGATCGTTCTTCTCCACTGCAGCCTCTACCTTCTTCAAAAGATGAAGGTCAATGAAGGGACCTTTCTTTAGTGAACGTGGCACAGCCGTTACCTCTTAAGTTCTTGGCAATTTCGATTAACGCGTCTTGTTACGACGACGGATAATCAGCTTGTCGGTGCGCTTGTTCTTACGCGTCTTGTGACCCTTAGTCGGCACACCCCATGGGGATACCGGGTGACGACCACCACTGGTGCGGCCTTCACCACCACCGTGCGGGTGATCCACCGGGTTCATCGCGACACCGCGAACAGTCGGACGCACGCCTCTCCAGCGCTTCGCACCGGCCTTGCCAAGTTGACGCAGGCTGTGCTCGGAGTTGCTCACTTCGCCCAGAGTTGCGCGGCACTCAGCCAACACTTTGCGCATTTCGCCAGAGCGAAGACGTAAGGTGGCGTAGTTACCTTCACGAGCAACCAGCTGAGCGCTAGTACCGGCACTGCGAGCAATCTGCGCGCCTTTACCCGGCTTCAGTTCGATACCGTGAACGGTAGAACCAAGCGGAATATTGCGCAGCGGCAAAGCATTGCCTTTTTTGATGGGCGCGTTCACACCAGATTCCAGCACGTCACCCGCGCTGACACCTTTCGGTGCAATGATGTAACGACGCTCACCATCTGCATATTTCAATAGTGCAATATGCGCACTACGGTTCGGATCGTGCTCAAGACGCTCAACGGTGGCTGGAATGCCATCTTTGGTGCGTTTGAAGTCGATCAACCGGTAGTGCTGACGGTGACCACCGCCCACGTGGCGGGTGGTGATGCGACCGTAGTTGTTACGGCCACCGGACTTGGACTGTTTTTCCAAAAGCGGTGCATAAGCACGGCCTTTGTACAGTTCCTCACCAACGATCTTAACGACGTGGCGACGACCGGCGGATGTGGGTTTGGTCTTGACGATTGCCATTATCCGTACTCCTGCCCTTATTCGGCGCCAGAGAAGTCTTCGAGCGTTTCACCCGCAGCCAGGGTCACATACGCTTTGCGGTAACCCTTACGCAGGCCAACGCCGTGAGCAGTACGCTTAGTTTTCCCCTTCACGTTCAATACTTGAACGCTGCCGACCTTCTTGCCGAATAGTGCTTCAACGGCTTTCTTGATCTCGGGTTTGGTAGCATCAGATGCCACCTTGAAAACGTACTGGTTGCGCTCGGCTGCCATCGCGGCCTTTTCGGTCACGTGCGGTCCAAGCAGAACCTTAAATACGCGCTCCTGGTTCATGCCAGCTTCTCCTCGAATTTACGCAGGGCGGAGACGGTGACCAGAACCTTATCAAAGGCTACTAGGCTCACCGGATCAGCTGCAGCGACATCCACCACGTCAACGTGGGGAAGGTTGCGTGCGGCCAGATAGAGCTTCTCGTCAATTTCTTCGGTGACGATCAACACTTTCTCAAGGTTGAGCTCTTTCAGCTTGGCAGCTACCTGCTTGGTCTTCGGCGCTTCAACGCTAAACTCTTCAACAGCGACAAGACGCTCTTGACGTACGAGTTCAGACAGGATGGAACGCATCGCCGCACGGTACATTTTGCGGTTTACTTTCTGGCTATGGTCCTGAGGACGCGCCGCGAAAGTTACGCCGCCGCTGCGCCATAGCGGAGAGCGGATAGTACCGGCACGTGCACGACCGGTACCCTTCTGACGCCACGGCTTCTTACCACCACCACGTACGTCGGAACGGTTCTTTTGAGCGCGGGTACCTTGACGGCCACCAGCCAAATAGGCGGTTACCACCTGGTGAACCAGCGCTTCGTTGAATTCTTTGCCAAAAGTGGCATCGGCTACTTCAACGGTACCCGTGCCTGCAGCAAGATTCAGATTCATTGGTAATTATCCCCTTCAGCGAGCTTTCACGGCGCTGCGAACGATAACATCGCTACCGGTCGCGCCCGGAACAGCACCTTTGATCAGCAGCAGGTTACGCTCGGCGTCGACACGGACGATCTCAAGGCTCTGCACGGTGCAACGGGCATTACCCATTTGACCGGCCATTTTCTTGCCTTTAAATACGCGACCCGGAGTCTGACACATGCCGATAGAGCCCGGCGCGCGGTGCGACAGGGAGTTACCATGCGTGTTGTCTTGGGTACGGAAATTCCAGCGCTTAACAGCACCCTGGAAGCCTTTACCCTTAGAGGTGCCGGTCACGTCAATCATTTGACCAGCTTCGAAGAGGGATACGGTGAGTTCGCCACCCACTTCCGGAGATTCTTCGCCTTCTGCAAGACGGAATTCCATCAGTGAACGACCAGCCTCAACACCCGCCTTGGCAAACTGACCAGCTTGCGCTTTGGTGAGGTGCTTAGCTTTACGAGAACCTGTGGTGACCTGAACCGCTGCGTAACCGTCAGACTCAAGAGTCTTAACGCGCGTTACACGGTTAGGATCAACTTCAATAACGGTCACGGGCACGGAAGCGCCATCTTCGGTAAAGACACGGGTCATCCCGGCCTTTTTACCGACTAAACCGATAGTCATACTCAGTCTCCTATAGTGTACGGGGCTATCACCCGCTATGGCTGCCCTTTCCAGAGCATTCCACTAGCACATTGTGTGGCGCCTCACGGCGCGGCGGCTGCTGCTCATTCTAAAAATTAATGAGCGCTGGGCCGCAAGTGTCTAGTGTAATTAGTCGAGCTTGATTTGCACGTCTACGCCAGCGGCGAGATCGAGCTTCATCAGCGCATCAACAGTTTTCTCGGTTGGCTCAACAATATCGAGCACACGCTTGTGCGTACGAATCTCATACTGATCACGCGCATCTTTGTTGACGTGCGGTGAAATCAGAATGGTGTAACGCTCGCGGTTGGTCGGCAGCGGGATCGGACCACGAACCTGAGCACCAGTACGCTTAGCGGTTTCAACGATTTCCGCTGTGGACTGATCAATCAGGCGATGGTCGAACGCTTTCAACCGAATGCGAATCTTTTGGTTCTGCATTTGCCCTAAACTCCAATGGATGTCGACGGCGCGAGCCGTCTACCCACGCATTCAAAGGATGCGCATTATAGGCACGCCAAAAGCCCATGTCAAACATTTGCTATTGGTGCGCAGAAAAGGGGGCTCGCAAGAGCCCCCTTGATCAATCAATCAAGCAAGCTTACTTGACGATTTTTGCAACAACGCCAGCACCAACGGTACGACCACCTTCGCGAATTGCGAAGCGCAGACCTTCGTCCATAGCGATTGGAGCAATCAGGGTAACAACCATCTTAACGTTGTCGCCCGGCATTACCATTTCAACACCTTCCGGCAGTTCACAAGTACCCGTTACGTCAGTGGTACGGAAGTAGAACTGGGGACGGTAGCCTTTGAAGAAAGGCGTGTGACGACCACCTTCTTCTTTGGACAATACGTAAACTTCTGCTTCGAAGGTGGTGTGCGGGTTGATGGTGCCCGGCTTAGCCAGAACCTGGCCACGCTCGACGTCATCACGCTTAGTACCACGCAGCAGAGCGCCAACGTTCTCACCTGCACGACCTTCGTCGAGCAGCTTACGGAACATTTCAACACCGGTAACGATGGTTTTAGTGGTGTCGCGGATACCCACGATTTCCACTTCTTCGCCTGCTTTAACGATACCGCGCTCTACACGACCGGTAACGACAGTACCGCGGCCAGAGATAGAGAACACGTCTTCGATCGGCATCAGGAACGGCTGGTCGATAGCACGCTCCGGCTCAGGAATGTACTGATCCAGAGCTTTAATCAGATTCGCAACAGCAGTAGTACCCATGCCGTTCTCATCTTCACCGTTCAGAGCCATCAGCGCAGAACCAGTGATGATCGGCGTGTCGTCACCCGGGAAGTCGTACTCGTCGAGGAGTTCACGAACTTCCATCTCAACCAGCTCAAGCAGCTCTTCGTCATCGACCATGTCCGCTTTGTTCAGGAACACAACGATGAACGGAACGCCAACCTGACGAGACAGCAGGATGTGCTCACGCGTCTGCGGCATCGGGCCATCAGCAGCAGAACATACCAGGATTGCGCCATCCATCTGCGCAGCACCGGTGATCATGTTCTTGACGTAGTCAGCGTGTCCTGGGCAGTCAACGTGCGCATAGTGGCGCTCTTCAGACTGATACTCAACGTGAGACGTAGCGATGGTGATACCGCGCTCGCGCTCTTCAGGAGCGTTATCGATGGTATCAAACTCACGCCAGTCGCCGCCGAAAACCTCAGCAGACACACGGGTTAGGGCCGCTGTCAGGGTCGTTTTACCGTGGTCGACGTGACCGATGGTGCCGACGTTGACGTGCGGTTTGGAACGTTCAAATTTTTCCTTAGCCACTGCTATAACCTCTTTACGTTAGCTAACGGTTAACCGTTTTGATTGATGACGGCTTCAACGACGCTGGAGGGCGCCTCCTCGTACTTCGCGAACTCCATAGAGTAGCTCGCGCGGCCCTGGGTTTGTGAGCGCAAATCGGTTGCATAACCGAACATCTCACCCAGTGGCACCGTTGCACGAATGACTTTACCAGAAGAGGAGTCATCCATACCCTGCACCAGACCGCGACGACGGCTCAGGTCGCCCATGACGTCACCCATAAACTCTTCGGGGGTCACGATTTCGACCTTCATCACCGGCTCCAGCAGCACGGCCTTGGCCTTCCTGGCACCTTCTTTCACTGCCATAGAAGAAGCAATCTTGAACGCAGTCTCGTTAGAGTCCACGTCATGGAAGGAACCATCAAACAGCGTTACTTTAACGTCGATCATCGGGTAACCCGCGATGACACCGTTTTTGAGCTGTTCGTAGGCACCCTTCTCAACCGCAGGCACGTATTCCTTGGGAACCGCACCACCTACGATTTCAGAGTTGAACTTGAAGAACAGTTCGTCTTCGCCTTCACCCTTTTCTGCTGCAGTCAGCGGCTCAATGCGCAGCCAAACGTGACCATACTGACCACGACCACCCGACTGACGCACGAACTTGCCTTCTTGCTCAATGTTGCCGCGAATTGTTTCGCGATAAGCAACCTGAGGCTTACCGATATTGGCTTCAACCTTGAACTCGCGACGCATACGGTCAACAAGGATATCGAGGTGCAGCTCACCCATACCAGAAATAATGGTCTGGCCGGTTTCTTCGTCGGTTTTCACCTGGAAGGAAGGATCTTCCTGGGCAAGTTTACCCAGTGCAACACCCATCTTTTCCTGATCAGCCTTCGACTTCGGCTCAACGGCTACCGAGATAACCGGATCCGGGAACTCCATGCGCTCGAGAACAATTTTGTTATCGATATCGCACAGGGTGTCACCCGTGGTGACGTCTTTCAGACCGATACATGCCGCGATGTCGCCAGCAAGTACTTCCTTGATCTCTTCACGCGAATTGGCATGCATCTGAACGATACGACCAACACGCTCTTTCTTCTGCTTAACGGAGTTATAAACGCCGTCACCAGATTTCAGAACGCCCGAGTAGACGCGAATAAAGGTCAAAGTACCAACGAAGGGGTCGGTAGCGATCTTAAACGCTAACGCTGCAAACGGAGCACTATCATCAGCCTCACGAGTTGCCACGGTACCATCTTTGTCGTCCAACTCACCTTCGATCGCCTTAACTTCAGTCGGCGAAGGCATGTATTCGATAACGCCGTCAAGCACTGCCTGGACACCTTTGTTCTTAAATGCAGAACCACAGGTCACCAGAACAATGTCGTTGGCTAACGTACGCGCACGAAGACCAGCCTTGATCTCTTCAATCGACAGCTCACCGCCTTCCAAGTACTTATCCATCAGCTCTTCAGAGCCTTCGGCAGCGGCTTCAACCATTTGCTCGCGATACGTCTCGGCCGTTTCCTGCAGCTCAGCCGGAATATCAACAAGCTCATAATTCATACCCAGGCTTTCCTCATCCCACAGGATAGCCTTCATCTGAATCAGGTCGATAACGCCTTTAAAGTCTTCCTCTGTGCCCCAGTTAATCTGAATCGGCACAGTATTAGCACCTAAGCGCTCCTTCAACTGGTCAACAACCATGAAGAAATCAGCGCCAGTACGGTCCATCTTATTGACGAAGACCATACGCGGAACTTCGTACTTATCAGCCTGACGCCAGACCGTTTCGGTCTGCGGCTGAACACCGGAGGAGCCGCACAGTACAACAACAGCACCATCAAGAACACGCAAAGAACGCTCGACCTCGATAGTGAAGTCAACGTGCCCCGGGGTGTCGATGATATTAATGCGGTGCTCATCAAACTGGTGACTCATACCTTTCCAGAAGGTAGTAACAGCAGCCGAGGTGATAGTAATACCACGCTCCTGCTCCTGCTCCATCCAGTCGGTAGTCGAGGCACCTTCATGCGTTTCACCCAACTTGTGGTTCAAGCCGGTATAGAAAAGCACGCGCTCAGTCGTCGTGGTTTTACCCGCGTCAACGTGAGCGACGATACCGATATTGCGATAACGATTAAGTGGAGTCTTGCGTGCCACGGTGAAGCTCCCGTTAGTTGGCGATGCTCGTTAATTCAGCAGTGTTCATTTTGTGTATTCCACTGCCGCCATCAACAAGGATAGCGACAGCGTGTTGCAGCATGGCGAAAGAACTCTTTAGCGCAGCACAACCAACAAAACCAAACACAAACTCAGAAACGCCGAGTTTAGAAACGATAGTGAGAGAAGGCCTTGTTGGCTTCTGCCATACGGTGCACATCTTCACGCTTCTTAACAGCCGAGCCTTTGCCTTCAGCGGCATCCAGCATTTCACCTGCCAGGCGCTGAACCATCGTTTTCTCACCGCGGCGACGCGCAGCGTCCACCAACCAGCGCATTGCTAGGGCTTGGCGACGCGAAGGACGAACTTCGACCGGCACCTGATAGGTCGCACCACCAACACGGCGCGACTTTACTTCAACCATCGGCTGGATAGTTTCCAGCGCCTTGTCGAAGATTTCCAGCGGCTCTTCACTACTACGCTCGGCAACCTTGTCCAACGCACCGTAAACGATGCGCTCAGCTATGGACTTCTTGCCGCTGACCATCAGGTGGTTCATGAACTTCGCCAGACGCTCACTTCCGAACTTAGGATCCGGCAGGATTTCGCGTTTAGCTACAACTCTTCTTCTAGGCATGATAAGCCCTCAATTAAGGATCCTTCAGGTAAACCCGGGACCAATTGCGCTATTCGCGCCGCCCGACCTTACTCTTATCAGACCGTCATATTCATATTAAGGTAACAACGCCAGCGTCATAAAACGCCGCAACAAGACGCCTTAGGACTTCGGACGCTTGGTACCGTACTTAGAACGACCCTGCTTACGGTTCTGTACGCCAGAGGTGTCAAGGGCGCCACGAACGGTGTGATAACGCACACCTGGCAAATCCTTTACACGACCACCGCGAATCAGAACAACAGAGTGCTCTTGCAGGTTGTGACCTTCACCACCGATGTAAGAAGACACTTCGAAACCGTTGGTAAGGCGCACACGGCAGACCTTACGAAGGGCCGAGTTCGGCTTCTTAGGGGTAGTAGTATAAACGCGCGTACAAACGCCACGTTTCTGCGGGCATGCCTGTAGCGCAGGTACGTCACTCTTAGTGACGGGGCGCTTACGCGGCTTGCGCACTAGCTGATTAATCGTTGCCATGGTGTTTAGCTGACTCCAATGGTTGCCTGGCCTTTCAACAAATACTAACAGCAGGTGCGGGCGCACCCACCCCACTGTTAAAGGCTGCGCATTCTAAAGGCTGACCCTAGGTGGCGTCAAGTCTTGCTGGCGGTTTAACCAGCAAGACTGCGCCATAAGGGCCAGCGACTCGTTGTTACTCGTTTTCCTTACCGTCGATTACAGCTCATCGTCTGAATCAAGGGCGGTTAACTGAGCACCAAGCTCCTGTTCAACTTCGGTAGCCGAGGGATTGAACAGACGCTCAACGTCTTCGCGCTTGCGACGACGCTCTGCGTGGTGAGTCAGACCGGTACCTGCCGGAATCAGACGTCCAACCACCACGTTTTCTTTCAGGCCGCGTAGATAATCGCGCTTGCCGGTTACCGCTGCCTCGGTCAATACACGTGTCGTTTCCTGGAACGACGCCGCTGAAATGAACGACTCAGTGGCCAAGCTGGCCTTAGTGATACCCAGCAGCAAGCGTTGATACTTGGCCGGGAATTTACCTTCTTTCTCGAGACGCGCATTCTGTTCTAGCACGCGGACGAGTTCAGCTTGGTCGCCAGTAATAAAGTCAGAGTCGCCTGAATCAGAGATCTCTACCTTACGCAGCATCTGGCGAACAATAACTTCGATATGCTTATCGTTGATGCCTACACCCTGGAGGCGGTAAACATCTTGCACTTCGGCGGTGATGTATTTGGCCAGTTCCGCCACGCCCAATAACCGCAGGATATCGTGGGGGTTGCTCGGACCATCCGAGATTACTTCACCCTTCTCAACGGTTTCACCCTCGAAGACAGCGATTTGACGCCATTTCGGGATCAACGCTTCAAACGGGTCGCCAGACTCTGGGGTAATCGTCAAGCGACGCTTACCCTTTGTCTCTTTACCGAAACTGACCACACCACTGATTTCAGCCAAGATTGACGACTCTTTCGGCTTGCGCGCCTCAAACAAGTCGGCAACACGCGGCAGACCACCGGTAATATCTTTGTTACCAGACGCCTCTACCGGAATACGTGCAACAACCTCACCTACACCAATGGTAGCGCCATCATCGACGGAGATAATCGAGTTGCCCGGCAGCAGGTACTGTACCGGCGTATTCGATCCAGACACCGACACGTACTCGCCAGCAGCATCTTTCAGCATCACCATCGGGCGCTTATCGCGGCCTGCCATCGGACGGGCTGCCGACTCGATAACCTCAATAGACGACAGACCAGTCATTTCGTCGACGCTACGGTGCATGGTGACACCTTCGTCAAGGTCGATAAACTGCGCCTTACCTTCTACCTCGGCAATGATCGGGTGAGTGTGCGGATCCCACTTCGCGACAATCGCACCGCCATCGACGACATCACCGTCACGAACAGACAGCTCGGCGCCGTAAGGCAGCTTGTAGTACTCACGCTCGCGGCCATGGTCATCAGCAACAGCAAGTGCACTGGAACGAGAGACAACGACCAACTTACCGTCGGCCCGCTCTACATGCTTGATGTTGTGGAGACGTACTTTACCGCCATGCTTGACCTGAACGCTGTCTACTGCCGATGAACGCGACGCCGCACCACCGATGTGGAACGTACGCATGGTCAGCTGGGTACCCGGCTCACCGATGGACTGTGCGGCGATAACACCGACAGACTCACCAATGTTGACCTGATGGCCACGCGCCAAGTCGCGACCATAACAGGAGGCACACACGCCGTGGGCAGTGTCACAAGTAATGGTAGAACGAACAATGATCTCGTCTACGCCCATGGTGTCTAGCGATGCACACCACTTTTCGTCCAGCAATGTGCCGCGCGGAATAAGCACTTCATCATTACTTGGATCAATAACATCAATCGCAACGACACGACCAAGTACACGCTGAGACAGCGGTACAATGATGTCGCCACCTTCGATGATCGGGTGCAGGGTCAAGCCGTTTTCGGTGCCACAATCGGTCTCAGTGATGACCAAGTCCTGGGCAACGTCAACCAGACGACGGGTCAGGTAACCGGAGTTAGCCGTTTTCAGAGCCGTATCCGCAAGACCTTTACGAGCACCGTGGGTCGAGATGAAGTACTGGAGTACGTTCAGACCTTCACGGAAGTTGGCGACGATCGGCGTTTCGATGATCGAGCCATCCGGCTTAGCCATCAAACCACGCATACCCGCCAACTGACGGATCTGGGCGGCAGAACCACGCGCACCGGAGTCAGCCATGATAAAGACGCTGTTGAACGAGTCTTGCTCAACTTCGTTGCCTTCACGGTCGATGACGGTCTCTTTAGAGATACCTACCATCATCGCCTTGGCAACTTTATCGTTGGCCTTCGACCAGATATCGATGACCTTGTTGTACTTCTCACCGGCGGTTACCAGGCCAGAAGAGAACTGATCTTCGATCTCTTTAACTTCCGCTTCTGCAGCGTCGACAATCTCGGTTTTCGCATCAGGAATAACGAAGTCATTAACACCGATAGAGGCGCCCGACCAGGTTGCCAAACGGAAACCGGTGTACATCAGTTGGTCAGCAAAGATAACCGTCGGCTTCAAGCCCGCACGACGGTATACCTCGTTGATCAAGCTAGAGATCGCCTTTTTCTTCATCGGCTGATCGATTAGCGAGAACGGCACACCTTCCGGCAAAATGCGGAACAGTAGCGCACGGCCAACCGTCGTGTCGTAGATGCGGCGATGGAAACTACGCTCGCCGGTCTCTTCTTCGACATCGACTTCGTCCAGACGCACTTTCACGCGAGCGTGCAGCGATACCGACTGCGTGCCGAACGCGCGCTCCACCTCATTAAGGTCAGAGAACACCATGCCTTCG
>NZ_JABUZF010000051.1:0-1338 GCF_014897885.1 Halomonas sp. 3D7M
GACTATGCCAACCGCACGGTGCTGGCAACGGATAACTCGATTTACCAGCGCCTGCCCCAGGCGGCGGTGTTTCCTAAGCATGCGGAAGACCTTGAGCGCCTTGCCAAGCTGGCTGCTGAGCTGCCCCACCGCGATATCGTGCTCACGCCTCGGGGTGGCGGCACCGGTACCAACGGCCAGTCGTTGACCGACGGCATCGTGGTGGACGTTTCCCGCCATATGAACCAGATCCTCGAGATCGACGTAGAGGCACGGCGGGTACGCGTTCAGGCGGGCGTGGTGAAGGATCAACTCAACGCGGCGCTGAAGCCCCATGGGCTGTTTTTCGCCCCGGAACTGTCCACCTCTAACCGCGCCACCATCGGCGGTATGATCTCCACCGATGCCAGCGGCCAGGGCAGCTGCGAATACGGTAAAACCCGTGACCACGTGCTGGAACTGGATACGGTTCTGCTCGGAGGTCAACACCTGCATAGCCGCCCGCTTAGCGCTGACGAAGAGCAGGCTGAGTGCCAGCACGAAGGTATTTTAGGTCGCGTGCATACCACCGCGGCTGAGATTATCGACCAGCAGCGTGAGCTGATTGAGGCGAAATTTCCGCCGCTCAACCGCTGCTTAACCGGCTACGATCTGGCGCATCTGCGGGAAGCAAAAGGCCAACTGAACCTGAACAGCCTGCTGTGTGGCTCGGAAGGCACATTGGGCTTTTTGAATGAAGCGGTACTCAATGTGCTGCCGATTCCCAAGCACGCCACCTTGGTCAATGTGCGTTACTCCAGCTTTATGGACGCGCTACGCGATGCCAAGGCATTGATGACGACCAGCGCGCGCCCCACCTCGATTGAAACCATCGACGACACCGTGCTGCAGCTGGCCATGGAGGACTTTGTTTGGGATAGCGTGGCGGCGTTTTTCCCCGCCACCGGCAGCACGCCAATCCGTGGCATTAACCTGATTGAGTTTAATGACGATGATCCTGAGCGCTTGGCAGAACGGGTGCAGGCGTTCACGGACCATTTGAGCCAAGACCCCACGGTAGCGCGCTTAGGTTACACCCTGGCCGAAGGCCGTCCGCAGATCCAAAAAGTTTACGCCATGCGCAAACGCTCGGTGGGCTTGCTGGGCAATGTGCAGGGCGAAAAGCGCCCAATTGCGTTTGTCGAAGATACCGCCGTACCACCGGAGCACTTGGCTGACTTTATTACTGAGTTCCGCGCCGCGCTGGATGCCCGGCAGCTCTCCTACGGCATGTTTGGCCATGTCGATGCGGGCGTGCTGCACGTGCGCCCGGCACTGGATATGAAAGATCCCGAGCAGGAAAAACTGATTCGTGAGATT
>NZ_JABUZF010000052.1:0-8332 GCF_014897885.1 Halomonas sp. 3D7M
TAAGCGAGAGCAGCCAATGGCAGAAGCTATCAGTACACCAATGGGTACGAGCGCAATATTATTTTCGAAACCAACCGCAACGCCAAAGAAGCCATAGATAAAGGTGCCAGCAGCAATAATCAGGTTGCGGCTTTTAATGCTATTTTCAGCGCCGACGCGATGAACGGCGACACCAATGGCATTTTCCAGCGCACCGGTCCTTTGCAGAATATGAAACAGCCCACCAGCAATAAACACGATAAACAGATATTGCGACGCATTAATCAGACCTTGCGGTATGGCGACAAAAATCTTGAAAAAATGCAGATTCGCAACATCTGACAAGTACATAAAAGATTCAGGAATAACTGTCGTACGACCATCGACAGTCTGACGCTCAAACTCGCCTGCGGGCACAATAAACGTCATTAGGTAGGCGGCGACCAAAATGAAGAAAATCAGCACCATCGGGTCCGGTATTTGTTTGTACCACTTACCTGATGCAGGAGCTTTTGTGTCTGAAACTTGCTGTTGTTGGCTCATAATCAACCCTTATGATTTTTGTGGCTTTATGTTGAGCTAGTTGGACAAACGTCGTGATACGAGGCTGCCAGCTATTGCTTTTGGGCAAGTCGCTGGCAGGTGTTTAAGAGAACCTCAATGGCAACGACGAGATCCTCAGGCTTGATAGCTTCGCTGGGGTGGTGGCTGATACCGCCGCGACAACGAACAAACAACATGCCGATGTCACACAAGTCAGTCATGGCTAACCCATCATGGCCTGCGCCGCTGAACAGTACCCGTGGCTCAATTCGCGTATCCTTAAGCGCACTCCGCATGGTGTCGATAAGGTGCTGAGCACATTGAACAGCAGGTTGTTCATAGGTATGACGATGCTCAAAGCCAAGGTTCAAGGCTTTCAGAGACGCGTCAATTTGGCTTAACAGTTGAGTTCTTGCTTGACGACGAAGTGCATCATCCGGTGAGCGCAACTCAATGCTCAAGGTTGTGGTCTGAGGGATAACATTGACGCCATTAGGTGCGTTCTCAATCTTGCCCACAACACCGACGAGTTCATCGGTGCTTTTGCATAACGTATCGACCAGCTGGATAACGTGGGCAGCACCCACCAGTGCATCCTGGCGCATGTGCATAGGCACAGTTCCGGCGTGACCTGCCATGCCCTTGACCATTATCTCGTGGCGTTCGATCCCGGTAATTGCACTTACCACCCCCACCGGCACATCAGCCTGCTCAAGCTGAGGGCCCTGCTCGATATGTGTTTCGATAAAAGCAATCACGTCTTCCGGTAGATAGCGATCTGCATCGACTCGTTGAGTGTCACAACCGAAGTCAGCCAGTGCCTGCCCAAGCGTTATGTCCTGACTATCGCGGGCTTTAAGCATCTCTGGATTAAGCGTGCCCGCCAGCACTTTAGAACCAAGCAAGGTAGAACTGAAACGTGTCCCCTCCTCGTCGCTAAACGCCACCACATCAATGTGAAAGGGCATTTCGATCGCGTTTTCATGCAAGTAGCTAACCAAGGCAAGCGGCAGAATAACGCCCATCATGCCATCGTATTTGCCTCCATTAGGAACTGTGTCCTGATGCGAGCCGAGCAACAACGTACTGGCACCGGCGTGTGGGCTGGCATAACGACCGATCAGGTTCGCGGCGTTATCCATGCGCACAGACATACCCGCGCTTTTCATCCACGTTGCAAGTTCATCGAGCACAGCGCGGTGTTCAGGGGTGGCGCAGCGGCGGGTAACGCCATCGCGTTCAATATTGTCGGTTTCACTGAACTTAGCGGCATCTTCCAGCCACTTCCATGCCTGTTCTCCGGCCTGGGTTAAAGAAAGCGTCATGGTTGCCTCAAGGGGTTATTGTTTGGCTAGCTGCTCAGCACGGCTATTTATCATGATAAATAGACTATGAGAGCGTCAAACATGCTGTCAAACCCTTAAAGAGGTGGACGAGAAAGCATTCCAACTGGGAAAACAAAAAACTCAGTCAGAATAAAAGGTTAAATTTTTGGGGATGCTCGGCTTTTAGACTTATGTCTAAATCATGTAGTGATGATTAATAACGATGCGGATAGTCAGCCGTGGGCAGACGAGCAAGAAATGACTGAAAATCGCCATCCTGCTCGATACGTAAATGAAGTTCGCTCAGTGCAGTAATCGCGTTGGGGGCATAATCGATTCGCAAATCGTAGGGCAATCCGCCTGGGGCGCGTACTTTCAGAGCCGCTGAGAGCGTGCCACGATGATCCCCGCCCTGCTGCTGAGCAGCACTTAGCGCGGCTATCAAAGCGCTAGCCATGTCATTACGCTGACGAGTCTCAAGATAGGCCGCCTCCATGGCGGGAATAACATCTCGACTGGCCAACATATTGCCTGCAATCAGCAAACCATCACTGATTCGCATCTCAGCAATCGGGACGTTTTCATCGCCTGTCCAGCCTGCGGCAACGCCATGCCGATCCATTAACGCCACCTGTCGCCACGCAGCGCCTTTGTCCTGTTGTTGCAGGCTACCGATAATATCCACCACCTTTTCGCCGTTGGCTAAGCGCTGCAGCCCTTGTTCTGCACTGAATACATTGGTGCTAAAGCCCTGGGTAATAGCGGCACCAATGCCCGGTAGCAAATGGGGAACAAAACCACCCAGTGCAGGCCCTCCGGTGGCACATGCGATACCGAAAGTGTCAGATTGTTTATCCAGTGCGATCAAACTGTAGGTCATGATGGGTTACTCAATTAGCAAATTTAAGAAGCCTGGAATTTATAATTATAAATTATTTTCACCTCTCTTCTAGCGGCTTAACGCAGCTATACACGAGGCGACATTTGCTAGACATCACGCCACTTCAAGGGGATGATTCTTACTAAAACAGCCTCTTTCAATGTTAGCTGAGACAACCATGAAGCAAGCACGCCAACCTGCTAAGCCTAAGCGTACCGACGTAATCAGTGAGGCGATAAAGGAATACATTGCGCAACATCAATTAAAGCCCGGCGATCGACTTCCGCAGGAACAAGAACTGATCCAGGCGCTAGATGCATCCAAAGGCACGGTGCGTGAAGCTCTCAAGGGGCTTGAAGCCCAGGGGTTGGTTCAAACGCGAACAGGCCCAGGTGGCGGTGCCTTTATCAGCGAAGTCAGTGATGATCGAGCGATGACCTTGCTGGGTAACTATTTTTTCTTTCACTCACCCACTATTCATAACATCTATGAAGCACGTAAAGCGCTCTGGCCAGCCCTGGTAAAGAGTCTTGAGGGTGTGCTCGATGCGGATGCCTTTGATCGACTGGCATCAGTAATGACCTTTTATGACCACCCGCCAGCATCGCTAGAAGAAGAGCGCGAGCAGCGATTGAAGGAATTGGAGTTTCACTTAGTTCTGATTGATTATTGCCCTAACCCTCTATTGGCCTTGATGTGCCGATTTCCAGTACGCCTACTGATGAATATGACCGTCTGTCAGCGAATCTACGCACAGCCCAACCCTGAGTTACGCCGCCAAGGCTATGATTATCAACATCAATTATTAGAGGCGTTGCGTAAAGGAGACATTGAGCTCGGCTGCAAGATTGTCAGCGAACACATGCAGATGGCGCAAACACTTATGGAAGCTCGAGAGGCAATGCTTGAAAAAGCCTTCTTTAAAGCTGGCAATGACGGCGCTATCGATAGCAATCGTGACTATCTAGCGCTAACAGGGTACACGCAAGCTAAGCAGTTAGCTGAGCAAAATGGCGGCAGTAACTCTCTTAAATAAACACAATTTACCTATGGTATCTCCCGCTTTTTGAAAAAAAGCGGGTGTCGCCTTGTCCTCGCTTCTAAAACCTTGCTCGCTCGTTTACTATGCGCCACCCCAATATTTTAGCGCCCACCATTAGGCTACTATGTCCGCCAATCTGTCCGCCAACGCACTCTATACCGATCTATCTGGCTACTACGATTTGATGTGCGTCGATATCGACTACCAAGCGCAAAGCAACGCCATTCGTCGACTCCATCAGATTTTCGGCAACGGCGGGCATGCGCACCTTGATTTAGCCTGTGGCACGGGCCCTCATGTCCGCCATTTTATTGATTTTGGTTATCTCAGCAGTGGTCTTGATATTAACCAGCCCATGCTGGATATCGCCGCCAAGCGTTGCCCGGAAGCGCTCTTTTCACGGCAAGATATGAGTGCATTCGAAACCAGCGAACCCCTCGACTTGATCACCTGCTTTTTGTACTCGATCCACTACAACGATGGGATTGAAAAACTAAAAGGGTGTATTTCCAGCGCCCATCGCGCGCTAACACCAGGCGGCGTTTTCTATTTTAACGTGGTCGATAAAAACAAAATCAATAACGATTTGTGCGTTAAACACAGCGCCAGACAAGATGACAATATCTTCACGTTCAGCTCAGGTTGGCACTACGGCGGGCACGGCGAAAAGCAGTCGCTTAGGCTGAGTATTGAAAAAACCACCGCAGGCGCCACGCAAGTCTGGAACGACGAGCATCCGATGGTAGCGGTCAGCTTTACGGAATTAACCGCCCTACTGGCGCCTTATTTTGAGGTGCATGTATTTGAGCACAACTATCAGACCATTACCCCTTGGGATAAGCTTTCAGGCAATGCGATTTTCGTCTGCGTGAAGCGTTAGCGTCGATAAGGCAGAGAGGCCTTGTACTACCTCTCCTACCGTTACCGTGTGACATAAAGCGTGGTGTAAAGCGCTGAACTTAAGACTCAGAACCTGTGTCGTTCGAGCCAGGCCGTAGCTGGCGTTGAATACCGAGTAAGAAATTACGCAGCATTTGATCTTTACACTCACGGTAATTTTTATGGCTTGGCTTACGGAAAAAGGCGCTGAGTTCATGGTGGCTCAGCGGTAAGCCCACCTGTTCAAACACTGCCAAGATATCGTCTGCTTTTAAATTCAGTGCAATGCGCAGCTTCTGGAACACCATATTATTGTTTAGCTGTGCTTCAGGCGCAGGCTGCGGGCCTTCACGCTTGCCACGTTTAAAGCTGATAAAGCCATTCAGAAACGCCGCCAACTCTCTATTTTTCATCGTGACAAAAGCATCATCTTCGTCTTTTTTCAGCCAAGCAGTGACCTGTGCTTGACTCACACTGACGTCAGCCAGTGAGAAGATATCCACGATGGTGCTGTCTTTTAAATCAAAGGTGTAGCGGATGCGGCGAAAAATATCATTATTCGTCAAAATAGGCTTCCTAGTTGGTCGTTAGCGTTTCAAGCAGCTGATCGATTTCTGCTTTCAGCTCATCATCTTCAATGCCATCGGCGCTGGCTTTCGCATGTTGCAATCTTTCGATGGCGTCATCCGTTTGACCTAACTGTACTTGCAACGTTGCCATGGAAAAACCGATAGAGGCCATATGGTCTTTCGAGTTCTTAGCAATGGCTTTCTCAAGCGCCTTTTGGTAAATCGGCAGCGCATCCTCTAACTCTTCGGTAAAGTCAGCCAAGGTTTCCCACTGCTCTGGGTGGTCTTTATCGGTGTTTTCGTTATCGGTGCAAATCGCCTGCAACTCGGCATAGAGCGGATCAAACGCTTCTCTGTCATCTTTAGCCGCAGCTTTCATTAGCCGCTCAGCTAGCTCATAAACCGCTTTATATATTTTGGTGTTAATCATTACCAGCCACCTTCCTTTCATTAAAACAAACATCAAAATCAACCAACAAGCCGACTTATCTAGGTATCTTCGATAAAAACCATGGAAGCCAGCTTGATAGTTAAAAGTCACGGTAGCGGTATTCCACCATAATCACGCTATTATAGCCTTTGATAGCGCACCACCGGGTGATCATTTTACAGCTTTCGATATCCGCAAGGCGGCTTTTCACTTCTTGCCGACACTTTCCGCCATCAGCCAATACTTGGCCGAAATTGACCGCTTTTAGACCGCACAAGGTATCGTTGGCTGAAATAGGAATAGCTAATCTGTAGCCTCACTTCAACACGATGAGATTAGCCATGACCCAGTCTAAAACCGCTCTGCTATTAATTGACGTTCAAGCCTCCTTCCCGGCCCGCGATTATTGGGTAGAATCTCTGGCGCAAGCATGGCGCCCCAAGCAACGAGCAGTGCTAGACGCGGCGCAGGCAAATAACATACCTGTTGTGCGCATTTTTCATGAAGAACCCGGTAGCCAAGGCGCTTTTGACCCCGCTAATGGCCTAATTCGCCCGCTTGATGGTTTTGACGATAAAGCGGCGGTGACCTTCCATAAACGTGTTCATAATGCATTCAGCGATACTGAGCTTGAAAATTGGTTACGCGAACGCGACATTACGCAACTTGCGATTAGCGGTATTCGCACAGAGCAATGCTGCGAGACAACCACCCGGGTAGCGTCAGATTTAGGTTTTAGCGTTGATTTTGTCAGCGATGCAACGCTAACGTTCCCTATGACGCGTAACGGCATTACATGGTCAGCTGATGATATTAAGGCACGTACCGAACTGGTACTTGAAGACCGTTTTGCGCGTATTATCAGCACACAAGACTTGATCAATGAGTGGCAAAACACGCGTGAGTGAAGAGCAACAAAACAGTCAACCGCTCTCCCAAAGAGCCAACACCCTGCGGATTGCGGTATTGATGATGCCTGGCCAAGTGCCCCTTGACTTGGTCGGGCCTCTTCAGGTCTTGCAGTGTGCCGACCGGCTTTCAATCGATGTTGAGGTTTGCTATGTCGGCCCAAAGACCGCTATGCCGTGGTTAGGACCGCTGACGCTTAGTGGCATTGACCCGTTACCCGAACAACTTCCTCCTCAACACCTACTGCTAATTCCAGGACAGTATCGCAATAGCGTTGAGCCATTGGCACAGCAAGAGTGTGTTAGTTGGCTTAAGGCAAACGCATGCTATGCGGACACACTGATGACGGTTTGCTCCGGCACGCTATTACTGGCTGACGCAGGCTTGCTGGAGGGGCGACGCTGCACCACGCATCACACGTTAATCGAACAGTTACAGGCCAAAGCACCAAAGGCTAGGGTGCAAAGCGATTGTATTTTTATTGAAGATGGCCGCTATTTAACCAGCGCGGGGATTTCAACCGGTATAGATACCATGCTCTACTGGCTTACCCGCGCTTGCGGCCATTCATTAGCGCTAGCGGTGGCGCGAGAGATGGTGCTATATCTTCGCCGCAGTGGACAGGAGCCCCAGTTGGGAGCCTGGCTTGAGGGCCGCAATCATGTGGATGAACGGCTGCATCGCGTTCAAGATGCAATATGTGCCGCCCCCTCGCAAACCTGGCGTATTGAAACATTAGCGACTCAAGCAGCCATGAGTGAGCGCCATTTTCGGCGCCAGTTCAAAAGCCTCACCGGTATGCTGGTGGGTGAATACATTATGGGGTTGCGCCTGCAACGCGCTAAAACATTAATGACCGAGACGCCATGGACACTAGCAAGGGTTGCCGAAGCATCTGGATTTGGTGATGAACGGCAACTAAGGCGTATCTGGGCTCGCCACGAGAAAGTATCACCAAGTGTATGGCGCCGGTCCAGTTCTCAAAAGCTGCTGGATTGAGACAATACGAGCTACCATTAGGAAAACATATCGCTGATTGCCCCCATGACCGATCTTATCCTGCCAAGCCACGCTAACTATCTCAATTTTCGGCATCGCCTACCTGATAAGCGCTTAGCCCCGTGGGTACAGTGCCTTTGGTCAATGGGTGGCTCAGGGGATGTTACTGAACCCAGAACCGAAAAATTCTATCCCGATGCCGGCGCTAGTCTCAGTATCAAGCTTGATAGCTCTCACCCCATCATCACGCTCTGCTTTAACAGGCGCACGTTAATAGAAACACTCGACGCCTACACTCCCTGCCTGGGGATTCGCTTTAAAGCAGCAGGCGTTCACTGCCTGTTAGGCTTGCTACCCGAAGCATTCGCAGATAAACCGCAGCGCTTAGATAACGAACTTGAAACACCGGCGTTACAAGGGTTAATGCCCGTGGTGGAGCACCTCTACCACCTGGATGCACAACAGGGTTTACGCCTGTTAGAAACATGGTTATTACACCAACTAAAGAGCCAGCCACTGGTCAATAGCCGTACCCCCACGATTGTTCAAGCCATTGGAAAACTACAGCTTCCCCCCCAACAGTTAGGTGCCACATTAGGGGTTACTAGGCGCACCCTGGAACGCAAATTAAAACGCGAGGTGGGCGTTAGTCCAGGCCAATTAGTCGCCTATGCCCGACTAGACCGTGCCCGCCATAGACTGCTTGAAACCGCGCTGCCCCTAGCGGAAATAGCGCTGCAATGCGGCTACTATGTAAGCGTCCATTCCGCGACGTTC
>NZ_JABUZF010000053.1:0-1825 GCF_014897885.1 Halomonas sp. 3D7M
TAACTTATGCGGATTCACTTAGTAACGGTCAGATTACTGTTGCCGATGACAGTCAGCTGAACAACAATAGTTACTCTCTGACAGTTGCTGTTGATGACGAAGATGAGGATAGTACGGCAGACGATACTGCCTCTATAACGATCAGCGTCAATAACCCTCCGACGCTAACTGGAGTGCCGGCTAGTATAACGGTCGCTATTGGCTCGATATCTGACCTTGATTTATCTGCCGTCAGTCTGGCAGACATTGATAGTGATGAAATTACACTTGAGATAAGCACTCCTTCGGGAACATTGGCTGCAAGTTCTGATACAGGTGTTGTTGTGAGTGGCTCAGATACCAACACCCTGACGCTCGAGGGAACACCTGATGCTATTAACACTTATCTGGATACAGTCTCCAATATTCAATATAAGCCGGAAGACGAAGGAAGTGGTACAACGCTGACGCTGAGAGCCTCTGATGGAGAGGCTGACTCTGCTATTGCCACGTCGACAATTAACGTTAACGACTTGCCTACTGGTGACGTCACCATCACAGGCGATGCGGTAGAAGACGCGACTTTAACTGCCTCCAACACCCTGGCGGACGAAAACGGCCTGGGCATGGTGACCTACCAGTGGCTACGCGATGGTAATGAAATCATCGCCGCCACCGGCGCAACCTACACCCTGACCCAAGCCGATGTGGGTGCTGCCATCAGCGTTCGCGCCAGCTACACTGACCAGCAGGGCACGGCGGAAGCGGTGACGTCTGCTTCGACAGATAGCGTGGCCAACGTTAACGATGCGCCGACGGGCAACGTTATCATTACCGGCGATGCGGTAGAAGATCAAACTCTGACCGTCTCTAACACCCTGGCAGATGAAGACGGCCTGGGCGCAGTGACCTACCAGTGGCTGCGCGATGGCACCGGAATCACTGACGCCACCGGCGAAACTTACACCCTGACCCAAGCGGATGTGGGCGCTGCCATCAGCGTTCGTGCCAGCTACACCGATCAGCAGGGCACTGCCGAAACGGTGACATCTGGCGCCACGGATAGCGTGGCCAACGTTAACGATGCGCCGACGGGCAACGTCATCATTACTGGCACCACGACTGAGGATGAAACACTCACGGCCGACACCAGCGCTCTAGTCGACGAGGATGGTCTGGGCACTTTCAGCTACGCCTGGAAGGCCGATGGCACCACCATCACGGGTGCCACCAGCAACACCTACACCCTGACTCAGGCTGAAGTGGGTAAGGCAATCACCGTTGAGGTCAGCTACACCGATGGGCAGGGCACGGCCGAAGCGCTCACATCCGCTGCCACGGATAGCGTGGCCAACGTCAATGATGCACCGACGGGTGGCGTGGCCATCAGCGGCGATGCGGTAGAAGATCAGACACTGACCGTCTCTAACACCCTGGCGGATGAAGACGGCCTGGGCACGGTGACCTACCAGTGGCTGCGGGATGGCACGGAGATCACCGATGCCTCCGGCGAAACCTACACCCTGACGCAAGCCGATGTGGGCGCTGCCATCAGCGTTCGCGCCAGCTACTCAGCGTTCGCGCTGGCTACACCGACCAGCAGGGCACGGCTGAAACGGTGACATCTGGCGCGACGGAGAGCGTGGCCAACGTCAACGATGCACCGATAGGTGTCGTTACAATCAGCGGAGATGCGGTAGAAGATCAGACACTGACCGTCTCTAACACCCTGGCGGATGAAGACGGCCTGGGCACGGTGACCTACCAGTGGCTGCGGGATGGCACGGAGGCCAACGTTAATGATGCACCGAAGGGCGACGTTATCATTACTGGCACCACGACTGAA
>NZ_JABUZF010000003.1:0-1580 GCF_014897885.1 Halomonas sp. 3D7M
TGCAACGGCTCTGTCCGTGTTGAGCTGAGCGGCCAGCGCACCACCAGCGACAGCGGCGCCCTGCTGCTGCGTGAAGCCCTCGACAACAGCGGCGTGATCGAGGCGCTGGAAGACAATCTGGTCGATCGACGCCACCCGCTGCGCATCCGTCATTCGCTGGCCAGCCAGTTGCGTACCCTGGTGCTGCAGCGTGCGATGGGCTGGATCGATCTCAGCGATACCGACACGCTGCGCCGTGACCCGCTTTGGCAGTTGGCCTGCAGCGATGCACGCGGCATGACACCCCTGGTCCAGGACCGGCCGTCTCAAGCCACGCTGTCGCGGCTGCTGAGCTGCCTCGGTCGTAACGACAATATCGATGCCGTGCACGAAGGCCTGTTGCGGCTGGTGGTCTGGCGCCTGACCTCGCTGCAGAACGGTGAACGTCCCAAACAGCTGACGCTGGACATCGATGGCCTGCCGATCGAGGTGCATGGCCATCAGGGCGGGTCGGCCTATCATGGCCTTTACGGGGCCCGCATCTACTCGCCGCTGGTCGCATCGTTGGCGGAGACCGGCGACATGGTGGGCGGCCTGCTGCGCGAGGGCAACGCCGGCCCGGCAGAGAACGCCGACACCTGGATCCCGCATCTGGTACGACGACTCAACGAGAGCACCGGGGCACAGGTTCGTGTGCGCATCGACGCCGGTTTTACCGATAACGCGACGCTGGAGGCCCTGGAGGATCGGGAGATCGAATACCTGGGCCGGTTGCGCAGTCACACCGGTCTACAGAAGCTGGCAGCACCGCTCCTGAAGCGGCCACCCGGCCGGCCACCCGAGCAGCCTCGCGAGTGGTGCCACGATCTGGAGTACCAAGCCGGCTCCTGGTCGGCACCGCGGCGCGTAGTGCTGGTGGTGCAGGAACGCCCCGATGACCTGCTGCTGCATGCCTTCTTCCTGGTCACCAACCTCAGCAAGTTCGACTGGCCGCCAGAGAAGGTCCTAGCACTCTATCGCAAGCGCGGCAGCGCCGAGGCGCACATGGGCGAGGTGAAATCAGCACTCGACGTGCATCTCTCCTCGACCGACCGCGGCGCTTCCACCGTTCAAGAGGTGATGGCCCGCAACGAAGTGAGTCTGCTACTGAGTCTCTACGCCTACCAGGTCTTGCATGGACTGCGCTGCCTCCTGGAGCGGCAGACCCGGCAAGGCTGGAGCCTCAGCCGGATGCGCGAGCAGGTGCTGAAGGTCGCCGCCACGCTGAGGCTGCACGCTCGGCGAATCACCGTTCATCTGGGTGCCGCCGCCGACAAGTGGTGGCCGACGCTGCTGAAGGGGTTGCCGAAGCTGACCGCACTGAGCTGACGCTCCTGCGAGACCACCACAGCATCAGAAAGCGAGCGATCGGAGCGGCGGTCGGCGATCACGGCTGCTTGGACGGCCGCCATTGATTCCAAAGAGCTATAAGTAAGTAGGAAAAGGGCTGCGTTCTGGCATTACTCAACAGCCACTCGCGCTGAAGATGCGAATCCTGATAAGCAATGCCAACAGCCAGTACCTTCAGACCGCTCAATCAGCGCCCTCGTGAATAAGGCGGG
>NZ_JABUZF010000054.1:0-23360 GCF_014897885.1 Halomonas sp. 3D7M
ACGTCGCGGAATGGACGCTTACGTAGCAATTGTGGATGTTGAAGCGATACATGAATGGCAGCCTTCTGAAGTGAAGGCTGCTTGTTCAAATGGCTGGGAACCGGGTTATTTGGCTTGGTGTTTGTCAAATGTTCGTCCTATTACCAACAACCCGGTTTTTAACAACGTGGCTGTGCTAGCCAAGAGAAAGCTATAGGAAGTTGAACTGGTGCAATTTTAAGCTTAGCAATTGCCAGCATGGGAACGGCTCTTACTCCGCTGTGATCGCAATGTGGTTCGGGTGAGACGCTACCCGATCCAGCCATCGGCAAACGTTGGGATAATTCGCCAGTGTGAACCCACCATCTTCCGCTACATGGGTATAAGCGAAGAGGGCAATATCCGCGATGGTGTAGCGACCTGCGGCGAACCAGTCCTGCCTTGCCAAGTGATCGTTCATCACCGCTAGCGCTTCGCGCCCCAGTGCTTGTTTACCCGCGAGTTGTGCTTGGCGTTCATCATTCAGGCCAAGGTGAGTCAGCCAGAAGCGCGGTGTGGCGATGTTGGGCTCGTGACTGTACTGCTCAAAGTTCATCCAGCGCAGGGCCTGGGCCTGATCCCAGTGGTCTTCCGGCCAATAATCACTCCCTTGGGCTAGATAGAAGAGGATGGCGTTCGACTCGCTGAGAAAGCGGCCGTCGTCGAGCTCCAGTACCGGAATCTTGCCGGTGGGGTTCTTCTGCAAGAATGCCGGGGTTCGCGTTTCTCCATGCACGATATCGTAATGACGATAGTCATAGGGTCTATCCAGCAAATTCAGTAATAGGCGCACTTTGTAGCCGTTGCCGGAGGGTAGGTAGTCGTGCAAGATCATCGTCGTCTCCTGTGATTTGAACGCGAGGATGGCCGGTCTGGAATGCACACCCAAGCCGCGGAGGACAGTGTTTCGCTTTCCGCGAAGTTCGACAAACGAATAGTACTAATATCAGCCATCAGTGGGGCTGATGGATAGAGGCCTCGTTAAATGGATATGGATCTCCTGCGCACCTATATTGCCGTGGTTGATACCGGCAGCCTTACCCGTGCCGCGCGTCAAGTGCACCGAACCCAGGCCGCGCTCAGCATGCAAATGAAGCGGCTGGAAGAGCAGGTCGGCTGCAGCTTGTTCTTTAAAGAAGGCCGCAATCTAGAGCTCACCAACGAGGGCAAACGTCTTGTCAGCTATGCTCGCCGATTGCTGGCAATGCATGATGAGGCGCTAGTTCAACTGAGATCGAGCGCCGCTTTACCGACGTTGCGTATTGGCAGCCCAGATGACTACGCCCAGAGCCTGCTACCTTTGTTGGTAGATACCCTTCATGACCAACACCCTAGTGTTCAGCTACAGCTGATATGCGCACCTACCATCACGTTGCGAAAGCAGCTGGATGAGGGAGCGCTGGACTTGGCTATCCTGACGCGAGCGGCCAACAGTGATGAAGGTCATGTGCTGATGCTTGATAAGGGAATTTGGATACAGCACCCGGAATTTGACTGGCAGCAGCACGCAACGTTGCCTTTAGCTCTGTATGAAGCCGACTGCAAATTTCACAGCTCGGCTTTGGATGGCCTAAACAAAACACGCCGCTCTTACCGCATTAAGGCGCTCAGTGCCAACGCAGGAGCTTTGATGGGGTTGGTTCGGCAGGGCAAGGCCATCACGGCGGCGGCGACGGCTTCCTTGCCGAGTGATTTGGTCGAAGTCGATGCTGCCCATGAAATGCCGGCACTGCCTAGTATTGATATTGTGCTGGTCAGCTCTTCCTCTGGGCATCCTTTGGTGTCGGTGAGTTGGGCGGGAGAGTTGGCAAAAGCGTTATCGCTTAGGCTGCACGAGACATAGAATGTCGTTGTGTCGCGCGGGCTGTGCAGTTGCACGGGTTGGAGGCGTCATGCAAAAAAGGAGTTATGAATGTCAGAAGGACTATTTTTCCCAGTGATCGAAACCGAACGGCTGACACTGCGGCCATTAGCAACCGATGATTCAGAAAGCCTGCTAGACATATTTTCTTCTCCTGAAGTGATGAAATATTGGAATACGGCACCTTGGTCAGATATTCAGGACGCTTTGGATTTTATTGATGTCAGCAACGCTTCGATGCTGCGTGAAGAGTCACTGGTGCTTGGGATATATCTAAAGTCAACACGTGATCTGGTGGGTAAGTGCATGCTCTTTAGTTATGACAAAGAGTCTAAGCGTGCTGAGGTCGGCTTTGGCTTAGGCCAGCGCTATTGGGGAAAAGGCTATATCCATGAGGCGGGTGTAGCCTTGATACAGTATGGTTTTAATGCACTGGGGCTTCGTCGTATTGAAGCTGAAATTGACCCAGATAATCACGCCTCAGCGAAAGCGCTCGAGAAGCTTGGCTTTACTCTAGAAGGGTTGCTTCGACAGCGATGGGAAGTGAATGGTGTTGTCTCTGATTCCGCCTTATATGGAAGGTTGGTAAGTGACCAGTCGTCAAACTCCCTCGCTTAATAAACCTTCCAGGCCTTGTGTGCGACGGGCACCATGCTTCTACCCTTCGTTATAGATTTTATGATTTTAAAAGGATTATGAAAGTGGATTGCAAACAACGAGTTTCGCGCTGGGTTATGTCGATTTGCTTAATAGCGGTTCCTTCTGTGTTGATGGCTCAGGATGATAATTTGCTTACAGAGGTTGAGCGTATAGAGGAGCAGTTGGATGCACGCGTTGGTTTTGCAGCCTATGACCTGGAAACTGGGCAGCGCTGGGAATACAACGCAGACCAGCTGTTCGCGATGTCCAGCACTTTTAAAACCTTAGCGTGTGCATCGCTGCTGCAGCGTGTGGATGAAGGAAGTGAGCAACTCGAAAGACAAGTGAAAGTATCTGCTTCTGACATTGTCACCTATTCACCCGTTACCGAAGCGTATGCGGATAACCGGGAAATATCGCTGTTTGAACTCTGCGAAGCGACGATGACAACCAGCGATAACACCGCGGCTAACCTGATCTTACAGGCGATTGGTGGACCGCAGGCCGTGACGGCGTTTGTAAGAGAACTGGGTGATAGTGTCACGCGTTTGGACCGCTGGGAGACAGAGTTAAACGAGGCTGCTCCACATGATGAGCGTGATACCTCCACGCCCAATGCAATGGTGAGTAACCTTGAGAAGCTGGTAGTGGGAAACGCGTTATCGCTCCAGTCGAAAAACCAACTGCGTGAATGGTTGGTTAATAATGAAGTGGCTGATGGCTTGTTTAGGTCACAAATGCCTGATGAGTGGGTAATTGGAGATCGAACGGGAGCCGGTGGTTTTGGTTCAAGATCGATTACCGCTGTTATATGGCCGCCTGAGCGCAAGCCTACCATTGTGGCGTTTTATATCACCGAAACTGACGCATCCTTTGAAGAACGAAATAGCGCGATAGCTGAATTGGGCAGTGTGATCCGAGAGGTTGTGGAGACGGATAGCGCTTTGTAATTGTTCAGGCGTCGCTTCGCGGGTGATTGATAGGCCCGCGTATCGCTTTCCCGCAACACTGGTGCGTGCGGCTAGTTGAGAGTGGCGTGGCGGGTGCTTTCCAGTTCTTCAATCATTTTTTTAGCGGCATTGGAAAGCGTACGGCTGGTGTGGACGAGATAGCCCAACGGGCGCTGGATGGGAGCGGTGTCTACATTGAGCTCGATGAGTTCGCTATCGATCATGTTTTCAGGTAGTAGGCTCCAGCCCAGGCCCACGCTACACATCATTTTCAGCGTTTCTAAATAGTTTGTCGCCATGCTGACGGGAAGCTGTAGGCCCACTTCGGCAAAACGTTGGCCAATCAAGGTGCGGGTAAAGGTTTTGGCACCTGGCAGCACGCAATTGAATTCACATAATTCAGTCAAGCTGAGCGGGCTGCTGGTGTGGCGGGTACGCTGCGCCAGTGGGTGGTCGGTGGCGCAGACAAAACACAGCCGGTCGCGCCATAGCTCTACCACGTGAAGCTGTTCAACGGGGTGGGGGGCGAGAGTGACTATTGCCATCTCCAGCGTGCCGTCGACCACGCCTTGGTAGGCTAGCTCTGAGTCCAGAAAGTGCAGGTCTAACGCCACTTCCGGGTGGCGGTGAGTGTATTGCTTTAAAAGCGGGGGCAGTCGGTGTAGGCCGATGTGGTGACTGGTGGCTAGCATTAGCTTACCGCCTACTTGGCCGGAAAGATTGGCGAGTGCTCGGCGGCTGTCTTCCACGGTAAACAGTATGTGCTGTGCTTTGGGAAGTAATACATTGCCCGCTTCGGTCAGCGCAATGCGCCGCCCGATGCGGTCAAACAACCGGGTACCAAGTTGGTCTTCCAGAGTGGCGATGCGTTTGCTTACCGCAGGCTGGGTTAAATACAGTTGTTCTGCCGCGCGGGAAAAGCTCTGGGTTTCGGCAACGGCCAGAAATGCTTGCAGGCTTTGAGTATCCACTTGCGACTCCCTGAACAGGTATTTCTAACTAGGTAGTTAATAGGTGCTACTGAATAAGTATTCCAGTTTGGAATCTAATCTATGAATAACATGAATTGCTTTTATGCGCGACTCGCGTGACACTGCCTGTATAGCCACATAAGCAGCACGTAGAGGCTGCCATACCGAACTAGCAGGGCAATGCCCAGGAGAGCAACATGTCAGGTCAAACGCTTTACGACAAACTCTGGAATCAACATTTGGTGAAACAGCGTGACGACGGCACGGCGTTGATCTATATCGACCGCCAGTTGCTTCACGAAGTCACCTCGCCCCAGGCGTTTGAAGGACTGCGCCTGGCTAATCGCAAGCCTTGGCGTTTAGATGCTAACTTGGCAACGCCTGACCACAACGTGCCTACGACGGTAAAAGAGCGCGCTGAAGGCAATAGCGGTATTAAAGACCCCGTGTCGTTAATCCAAGTACAAACCTTGGACGATAACTGCCTTGAGTACGGCATTGAAGAGTTCAAAATCAACGACCCGCGCCAGGGTATCGTGCACGTGGTAGGCCCAGAGCAGGGCGCAACGTTGCCTGGTATGACCGTGGTGTGCGGCGACTCCCACACCGCTACCCACGGTGCATTTGGTGCCTTGGCCCATGGTATTGGCACCTCAGAAGTTGAGCACGTCATGGCGACCCAGTGCTTGCTGGCGCAAAAAATGAAGAACATGCAAGTGCGCGTGGAAGGCGAGCTTGGCCTGGGCGTGACCGCTAAAGACGTGGTGTTGGCGATTATTGGCAAGATTGGCACCGCTGGTGGTACGGGCTATGCCATTGAGTTTGCCGGTAGTGCGATTGAGTCGCTCTCTATGGAAGGCCGCATGACCGTATGCAATATGGCCATTGAAGCGGGTGCCCGTGTGGGCCTGATTGCCGTCGATGACACGACGATTGATTACCTGGCCGAGCGTCCCTTTGCGCCCACCGCCCAGCAGTGGGAAGCCGCCGTAGCCGATTGGCGTAGCCTGGTTTCCGATGCCGATGCGCAGTTCGATAAAGTAGTTACTCTGCGAGCTGAAGAGATCGAGCCTCAGGTCAGTTGGGGGACTAGCCCGGAAATGGTCACCGGTATTTCCGGTCAAGTGCCAGATCCCCAAGCCGCGCTGGATGACACCGTGCAGCGCAGCCATGCGCGTGCCCTCGAATATATGGGCTTGCAGGCAAACCAGAAAATTACCGATATCAAGCTCGATAAAGTATTTATCGGCTCCTGTACTAACTCGCGTATCGAAGATTTACGCGAAGCGGCCAAGGTAGCGAAAGGCAATAAAGTCGCTGGCTCGATTAAGCTTGCCATGGTGGTGCCGGGCTCTGGTTTGGTGAAACGCCAGGCGGAAGCAGAAGGCTTGGATAAAATCTTTATTGAAGCAGGCTTTGAATGGCGTGAGCCGGGTTGCTCAATGTGCTTGGCAATGAATGCCGACAAGTTGGGCGCTGGTGAACACTGTGCATCAACGTCTAACCGCAATTTTGAAGGTCGTCAGGGTTACGGCGGTCGCACACATCTGGTGAGCCCTGCGATGGCCGCGGCGGCAGCGATTGCTGGTCACTTTGTTGATGTACGTACCTTACCCGCTAACGACACTAGCCACGCGCAGGAGGCCTAAGCCATGAAAAAGTTTGAACGTTTAGAAGGAATCGTCGCGCCGCTTGACCGTGCTAATGTCGATACCGACCTGATTATTCCGAAGCAGTTTTTGAAGTCGATTAAGCGCACTGGCTTTGGCGTGAACTTGTTTGATGAACTGCGCTACCTGGATGAAGGCCAGCCAGGGCAAGACTGTTCGCAGCGCCCGCTGAACCCAGATTTTGTCTTGAACCAACCGCGGTACCAAGGTGCTGAAGTATTGCTGGCGCGCCGCAACTTTGGCTGTGGTAGTTCACGCGAGCACGCCCCGTGGGCGCTCGAAGATTTTGGTTTTAAAGCGGTGATTGCGCCAAGCTTTGCCGATATTTTCTACAACAATGCTTTCAAAAACGGCATTCTGCTGATTACCTTGGAAGAAGACGTTGTTGACCGCCTGTTTGCGGAAGTGGCAGGCAGCGAAGGCTATCAATTAGACGTAGATTTAGAGAACCAGCGGGTCATCACGCCCAGTGGCGAAATTCTCGAATTTGAGGTGGATGCGTTCCGTAAGCACTGCCTGCTGAACGGCTTGGACGATATTGGTATTACCCTGCAGGACGAAGACGCAATTCGCGCGTTTGAAGAAAAACACCGCCAGCAGCGTCCTTGGTTGTTCCGCCAGTCTGCATAAGTGTTCATTCACCTTTAACGTTTGAAATGCTAAGGAAATTGCATGACTCATAAGGTATTACTGCTGCCGGGTGATGGTATTGGTCCTGAAATTGCGGCTCAGGCGGCCCGCTTGCTGAAGGCCTGCCAGGAAGCTGGTTTGGATATCGACGTCGAGGAAGGCCTTGTCGGTGGCTCTGCTTACGATGTTCACGGTGAGCCACTGCCTGCTGAAACGCTAGAAAAAGCCAAGGCAGCCAGTGCTATTTTGCTGGGCGCTGTTGGTGGCCCTAAATGGGACACGCTCGAAGACCTTTCTAAGCGTCCTGAAAAAGGCCTGTTAGGTCTGCGGAAAAACTTAGGTTTGTTCGGCAACCTGCGTCCGGCCATGCTTTATCCGCAGTTGGCTAGCGCCTCTAGCTTGAAGCCGGAGTTAGTGGCTGGGCTGGATATTATGATTGTCCGCGAGCTTACCGGTGGCATTTATTTCGGCCAGCCACGTGGCATTGAAGAGCGCAACGGCGAGCGGGTGGGTTTTAACACCTACATCTACTCTGAAAGCGAAATTGAGCGTATTGGTCGCGTTGCCTTTGAAATGGCTCAGAAGCGCGGCAAAAAACTCTGCTCGGTGGATAAAGCCAACGTGTTGGAAGTCACTATTCTGTGGCGTGAAGTGATGGAGCGTTTAGCACCAGAGTACCCGGATGTTGAACTTTCCCATATGTACGTGGATAACGCCGCCATGCAGTTGGTGCGCGCGCCGAAACAGTTTGATGTGGTAGTGACGGGCAACATGTTTGGCGATATTCTTTCCGATGCCGCTGCCATGCTTACCGGCTCTATTGGCATGTTGCCTTCAGCGTCGCTAAACGAGAGTGGGCAGGGCATGTACGAGCCTTGCCACGGTAGCGCGCCGGATATCGCTGGGCAGAATATTGCTAACCCGTTAGCGATGATGCTGTCGGTCGCGATGATGTTACGCTATTCATTGAATGAAACCGCCATGGCTGAGCGCATTGAAGCCGCTGTTGGCAGTGTATTGGATGATGGCTTGCGTACTGCTGACATTGCCTCTGAAGGCACGCGCCGTGTCTCTACCGATGAGATGGGTGATGCCGTATTGGCGGCCTTCGCAAAAAATTAAATTATGTATAAAGCGTGCTAACTAGTTGACGCTGAAAGGTATTAACAGTCGGCCACCCTAGGGGTGGCCGACGTTGTGTCTAATATTTGTGTATAATATTGCTCTCATTCTTAGTTGGAGGACTTCACATGTTGAAAGTCGGTTTCGTGGGATGGCGTGGCATGGTTGGCTCAGTGCTGATGCAGCGCATGCAGGAAGATGGTGATTTTAACGGTATTGAACCGGTATTTTTCACCACCTCCCAAGTTGGTCAGCCTGGCCCCGATATCGGCGTGGACGTGCCTCCACTGAAAGATGCGTTTGATATTGATGCGTTAAAAGCACTGGACGTGGTGGTGACCTGTCAAGGCGGCGACTATACCAAGCCGGTTTATAAAGACTTACGTGAGGCGGGCTGGAAAGGCTACTGGATTGATGCGGCCAGCACCCTGCGTATGGAAGACGAAGCGACCATTATTCTGGATCCGGTCAATCGTAAGGTGATCGATAACCAGTTAGCGAAGGGTGCTAAAACCTTTGTCGGCGGCAACTGCACCGTGAGCCTGATGCTGATGGGCTTGGGTGGCTTGTTCGAAGCAGACATGGTCGAGTGGATGACCTCCATGACGTACCAAGCAGCTTCCGGTTCAGGCGCCAAGCACATGCGCGAGCTGTTGAACCAGATGGGTCAACTACGCGACAGCGTAGGCGAAGAGCTTAAAGATACCTCTAGCGCGATTCTGGATATCGACCGTAAAGTGACTGCTGCAATGCGTAGTGGTGACTTCCCCACGGATAATTTCGGTGCGCCGCTAGCGGGCAGCCTATTGCCATGGATCGATACCAAGCTTGATAACGGCCAAAGCCGTGAAGAGTGGAAGGGCAGCGTTGAGACTAACAAGATCTTAGGTTTGCAAAATAACCCGATCCCCATCGATGGCCTTTGTGTGCGCATCGGTGCAATGCGTTCTCACAGCCAAGCGTTCACTATTAAGCTGAAGCAGGATGTGCCGCTTGATGAGATCGAAGATCGTATTGCTAAGCATAATGAGTGGGTTCAGCTGATCCCGAATGACAAAGACGCTACAGTTGCTGGCCTAACGCCCGCTGCTGCGACTGGCACGCTGCAAGTACCGGTCGGTCGTCTTCGCAAGCTGAATATGGGCGGCGAATACTTGTCAGCCTTCAGTGTTGGTGACCAGTTGTTATGGGGTGCTGCCGAGCCGCTCAAGCGTATGCTGAAGATCTTACGCGAGCAGTAGAGCACGCCACGCTTAAATAAAGGCGTTGATAAAAACGGGAAGCTGTTCGCAGCTTCCCGTTTTTTTATTCTCTGGGTGTGGTAAAAAGGAGGCAGAGTGTGATTTTGCTAAGTAAATGTAAGAAAGTGTGGCTTGGCCGCAACCAAATAAAAGGCAGCAGAGGCCTTTATGAGAAAACAGTTAACAGGGATGTTGGGGCTATCGCTGAGCGCTATTAGCCCGCTGGCAGTGGCGCTTGGGTTGGGCCAGGCAACGGTAAGTTCGCCGTTAGATGCGCCGCTTGAGGCCACTGTGCCGCTTCAGGAAAGCGAGCGCTTCGCACTGAGTGATTTACGTGTCGACCTGGCAAACGAATCGGCGTTTAGAGCGCTGGGGTTGGAGTGGACACCCCTTACCGCAAGTATCAGTGTTCAGGTTCAAGAGCAGTCTGCTGGGCATCGGCTTTTGCTGCGCTCTTCCCAGGCAGTTCATGAGCCATGGTTGGATCTACTGTTAACGATTTCTTCGCCAGAAGGGCGGCAGACGCGCGCTTTAACGCTGTTGTTTGATCCACCCGAATACGCGTTAGGTAGCCCTATTGACGCCATTGGCTCGGCCGAAGCGACCAGCAGCGCAGCCGCTTCTATGGCATCGGCCGCACGCGATATTGTCTACGTAGCCAGTGGCGATACTCTTTGGAGCGTTGCCGCAAGGGTGAAGCCAGCCGATGTAACCATTCAACAAATGATGACGGCGCTCTTAGCCGCTAATCCTGCTGCGTTTCCCACTGGCAATGTAGATGAACTCCGTGCAGGCCAGACGCTCAATATCCCTACCCGTCAACAGGTTACGTCACGAACGTCCAGCAATGCTGCCCCGGCGATTCAAGCGATGCGTCAGCCTGTAGACCGTCAGGTTGAGCCCCAAGAAAAATCTGAAAGCCTTAGCGATTCGAGCGTGGAGCAGGTGGGCGAGCCAACCCTGGAAAGTGTCGACCAAGGCACTGATTCATCCCCGCAAACATCCGATACTGTCGCCATCGAACAAGTGCTTGCTGAACAGCTGTTGGAGAGCCAGGATAGACTGCTAGCGGCGCTTGACGAGCGCGAAGAAATGCATGAAGAGCTAGTCATGCTGCGTCAAGAGGTGGCGTCGCTAACCCAAGCATTGAGCGCTTCTCAGCGCGAGCTTCAGCAAACTCAAGAAATATCAGATGCGCTGGCGGGGAGTGCCGCGCTGATGGCAAACAGTCATACAGCTAACGAGGTGCCTAACCTGAACCGTTCGCAGAGTGCGTCAGACACGATTGTTGAGCGCATTACTGCCTATCAATGGCCGCTTGCTAGTACTGCGTTAGCGCTTTTGTTGGGAGCGCTAGTCTGGTCTCGCAGACGTCGCGAACGGCAGTGGGAAGATGTTCCGCCCACTTCCTCAGTTTATAACGCTGATACGTTTTCACCTGCTACGTTTTCACCTGCTACGTCTTCATCTACTACGCCTTCATCTACTACTGAACCACCAGCGCGGGATTCATCAACGGCCGATACAGTACCAGCTAACAGTGAGCCAGTACCGATAGTTGAGGCCGAACGGCAGGAGACGTCTTCACCTTCAGTCATGGGGGACAGCCAATCTGGGCGGAAGAGCGTCGAGGAACGCTGGGAAATCGAAGAGGTGGCATTTGAGCCTCGACGTCGGGATAATGGCACACCCTAACTATCTTCTATGTGACGTGGCTTCATGACGCTGTTTTACCATTTTGACGAAACAAAGCCCCTAACGGGGCGCCTAGCGATGGGCATTGAATATGATGGTACGCGCTTTTGCGGCTTTCAGCGTTTGAAACACGCAGCTTCTGTTCAACAAGCGGTGGAAGATGCGCTAGAGAAAGTGGCCAGCGCGCCAGTGCGTATTCATGCCAGTGGTCGAACCGATTCTGGCGTGCATGCCACCCGTCAGATCATCCATTTTGACCCGCCTGTTCAGCGTTCTGAGAAAGCCTGGATTTTTGGCAGTAATACCAATCTCCCGAGAGATGTCGCGGTGCGCTGGGTAAAACCTGTGTCCGATGACTTCCATTCCCGCTTGGGCGCACTTGGGCGTCGTTATCGTTATATTTTGTTGAATCAACTTAGTCGTCCGGTGTTAGAACGCCACAACGTAACCTGGTGTCGAGATCCGTTAGATGCCGATGCCATGCATCGGGCTGCGCAGGCCCTGGTAGGCGAGCATGACTTCAGCAGCTTTCGAGCGGCGGGCTGCCAGTCCAAAACGCCTTGGCGGCAAATGCACTTTGTAGAAGTGAAACGCTATGGGCCAATAGTGGTCATTGATATTCAGGGCAATGCTTTTTTGCACCACATGATTCGCAATATTGCGGGGGCACTGGTTAGCGTAGGGCGCGGTTCACAAGATGAAGGGCACATTGCGCGCCTGCTGGCACTGAAGAATCGCCGAAAAGGCGATGTCACTGCACCGGCCTGTGGCCTTCATTTCGTAGACTCACTTTATGATGAACGATTTGATCTGCCCAAAGAGCCGTTAGGCCCCAACCTGCTCGCATTTACCGGTGAGTGGACCGGGGAGCGTCAGTTACCTGATAATCCGCGCATTGCCGCACGGCGCAAGCTGACGTTTAAGAGTCAGACGCCTTTAAACCAAGAGTCAGCGCCTTCAGAGCAGCAGGAGACCCCATTATGAGCGCGCGTTCTGGTCGTACGCGGATTAAATTTTGTGGCTTAACTCGCCATGAGGACGTCGCGCTGGCAGCATCGCTTGGTGTGGACGCACTTGGTTTCGTGATGTGGCCTAAGAGCGCCCGCAGCATAACGCCTGCTGTGCTGGAAGAGTTGGCAGTGGAAGTACCTGCCTTTGTGACGCGAGTGGGATTGTTTGTTAATCAGCCCGCTGAATTCATTGAGCAGTGCTTACCTTACTTGGATTTAATTCAGTTTCATGGTGATGAGCCAGCCTCGTTCTGTCAGCAGTTTGGACGGCCTTGGATTAAAGCACTGCGCATGCGTGATGATATCGACCTGCATCAGGCGGCGGCTGACTACTCGCTTGCACAGGCGCTACTATTAGATGCCTATCGACCTGGTATCCCAGGGGGAACGGGAGAGACGTTTGATTGGTCTAGAATCCCCGCAACCTTAGAAAAACCTGTTATCCTGGCTGGTGGGTTAACGGCTGATAATGTGGCTTCTGCGGTTAACCAAGTAATGCCTTATGCTATTGATGTCTCTGGTGGTATAGAAATATCTCATGGCATAAAAGATGCCGCGTTAATGGCATCTTTTGTTCAAAATGTGGCGTTAGCCAGCGCCCATTAAGCTCATTGCGTAGCGTACCCAACAGGGTGACTACGCCTCATTGTTAGTTCATTTATTGTTTGCCTGTTCTGGCGATCTTGTGAGGTATGCCTGTGACTGTCTCAGCGACTGAAACCAAGTTCAGCGACCTGACCCGAATGCCGGATGCCCGTGGTCATTTTGGCCCCTACGGCGGCCGGTTTGTGTCGGAAACCCTGAGCTTTGCCCTGGAAGAGTTAGAGCAGACCTACCTGAGTCTGCGTGATGATCCCGATTTCCAGGCTGAGTTTGACCGTGATCTTGCCCATTATGTGGGGCGTCCTTCGCCGCTTTACCATGCAGAGCGTTGGTCACAGTCGCTAGGTGGCGCGCAAATTTGGTTGAAGCGTGAAGACTTAAATCACACCGGTGCTCATAAGGTTAATAACACCATTGGCCAAGCGCTATTAGCCAAAAAAACCGGCAAGCCCAGGGTTATTGCTGAAACCGGAGCAGGCCAGCACGGTGTTGCTACGGCGACTGTGGCAGCTCGCTTAGGCCTGGAGTGTGACGTTTATATGGGGGCGGCAGACGTTCAGCGCCAGAAGCTGAACGTTTATCGTATGCGCCTATTGGGCGCGCGCGTAATCCCGGTCGAGTCAGGCACTCGTACGCTTAAAGACGCAATGAATGAAGCCTTGCGTGACTGGGTCACCAACGTTGATAACACGTTCTACATTATTGGCACTGTAGCGGGTCCGCACCCTTATCCGCAGTTGGTGCGTGATTTCAACTCGGTAGTGGGGCGTGAAGCGCGCCAACAGTCATTAGCGCAAATTGGGCGTTTGCCAGATGCGCTGATTGCCTGTGTGGGCGGTGGTTCCAACGCTTTGGGCCTATTCTATCCCTTCGTCGAAGATGATGCGGTGGCGATGTACGGTGTCGAAGCCGGTGGCGATGGTATCGAAACAGGCCGACATGCCGCGCCGCTTTCGACGAATGCGCCGCGTGGTGTTTTGCATGGTAACCGAACTTACTTGATGTCTGACGAAGCGGGACAAGTGTCAGACACGCACTCGATTTCTGCTGGCCTCGACTACCCAGGGGTTGGGCCTGAACACGCGCTATGGAAAGATGTTGGGCGAGTTAACTACGTAGCCGCAAACGATAAAGAAGTGCTGGAAGCGTTTCGTGAACTGACGCACATGGAAGGGATTATGCCAGCATTGGAATCCGCCCATGCGCTTGCTCATGCGAAGGTGCTGGCACCGACCATGCGCCCTGACCAACATATCGTGGTCAACCTTTCTGGTCGTGGTGATAAAGATATCATGACCGTTGCGAACATCGATGGCATTGAGTTTTAAGGGCTAGCATGAACCGTATTGACCAGCGTTTTTCCGAATTAAAAGAGCAGGGTCGTAAGGCCCTGATTCCTTATATTACCGCCGGCGACCCTGCGCCTCAGTACACTGTGGGCTTTATGCATGCCCTAGTAGAGGCGGGGGCTGATATTATTGAGCTTGGCGTGCCGTTTTCAGACCCAATGGCCGATGGCCCGGTGATTCAAAAGGCCTGTGAGCGAGCGCTTAAGCAAGGCACTCGCTTGGTTGACCTGCTGGATATGGTCGCTGATTTCCGCCAAGTGGATGCTAAAACGCCTATCGTGCTGATGGGGTATCTCAATCCGATAGAGCGGATTGGCTATGAAACGTTTGCTGATAAAGCGGCAAGCGTTGGCGTTGATGGCGTGCTCGTGGTAGATATGCCGCCTGAAGAGGCTGATGAGCTTGGCCCGCTGTTAAAAGCCCGCGATTTAGCAGCGATTTTCTTGGTTGCGCCTACCACTTCCAATGCTCGTGCCGCTACAATATGCGCCCACGGTGAGGGCTATCTCTATTATGTTTCGCTTAAGGGCGTTACCGGTGCTGCTACACTCAATGCTGACGATGTGGCAGAGCATCTCGCGCCCTTGCGCGAAATGACCGATTTGCCATTATGTGTTGGCTTCGGTATCCGCGATGGTGTGACCGCCGCTGAAGTGGCGAAAGTCGCTGATGGTGTGATTGTTGGCAGTGCGCTAGTGAACCGCATTGCAGAGAGCGTTGACGCACCTGAAACCATTGCTGGTCAGCTTAAAAGCGTGTTGGGCGACATGCGCACCGCGATGGATGCCTAAGCGTATCCCCTCATCGTCTACACTGAATTGATTGACGACACTCATCAAGCTTGGCGTTGCTAAGCATGACGTATACGGAAACTTTTTGATATGAGCTGGTTAGACAAGATTGTGCCCTCCATGGGGCGTATCCAGCGTAAAGACCGTCGCGCCAGCGTGCCCGATGGCCTCTGGCGTAAATGTCCCAAGTGCGAAGCGGTTCTCTACCTCCCCGAGCTTGAGAAGCACCACAGCGTCTGCCCCAAGTGCGACCACCATTTACGGTTGATCGCGCGTAAACGTTTGGACTGGTTTTTGGATAAAGAGAATCGCCAAGAGATTGCGGCTGAGATTGAGCCTAATGATCGCTTGAAATTTCGCGACTCTAAAAAATACAAAGATCGCTTAACGGCTGCCCAAAAAGAGACCGGTGAAAAAGATGCGCTGGTTGCTATGCGTGGCGAGCTAGACGGGCTTCCGGTTGTAGCTGTTGCTTTTGAATTTACCTTCATGGGTGGCTCAATGGGGGCGGTTGTGGGCGAGAAGTTTGTCCGCGCGGCAACCATTGCCCTTGAAGAGCGGCTTCCGCTGATCTGCTTTGCCGCTTCTGGTGGGGCACGGATGCAAGAAGCACTGTTTTCACTCATGCAGATGGCCAAAACCTCGGCAGCGCTTGAAAAGCTTAAGCAGTCGGGTGTGCCTTACATTTCTGTGCTGACAGATCCAGTGTTTGGCGGGGTATCCGCGTCGCTAGCGATGCTGGGCGATCTAAATATCGCCGAGCCCAATGCCTTGATTGGCTTTGCTGGCCCGCGCGTTATTGAGCAAACCGTCCGTGAAACGCTGCCGGAAGGTTTTCAGCGCAGTGAATTTCTGCTGGAACACGGCACCGTAGATATGATTGTGCATCGTCATGATATGCGTGCTCGTGTTGGTGGTGTGCTGCGTAAGCTGACGCATAATATCGCGCTGCCTAGCGAAGGTGATGTCAGTGACGACGCATCGATTGACGAGCCGTTGGTTGATGAAGCGCCAATAGCCGATGCTGTAGATGCAACAGACGTTGATACGCCTGAAACGCATAGCGAAGCCAGCACCGTTAAGAGCGACGATTCGACCCGCAATGTCTAAGTCTATAGCCCCTGAATCTTTAGCTTCTGACGCTTTAACTCCTGGGTCTTTAGCCGAATGGCTGCACTACCTTGAAACCCTGCACCCTGTAGGGATTGATATGGGGCTTGAGCGCGTAGCAGAAGTTGCCAAGCGCATGGGGTTGCTAAGTCGACCGATTGCAACACAGGTGATTACGGTGGCGGGTACGAATGGCAAGGGGTCAACCCTTGCCATGATGGATGCTGTCGCACGCACGCACGGCTTGCGGGTAGGTACTTATACTTCGCCCCATCTAGTGCGCTATAACGAGCGCGTGACGATCAATGGTGACTATGCTGACGACCAGCGGCTAATGACTGGTTTCTCTCGCGTAGAGGACGCTAGGCTACAAACGCCTGAAATTAGCTTAACCTATTTTGAGGCGGGAACGCTGTGTGCCCTCTGGTGCCTAGCACAGGAAAACCTCGACTTAGCGCTGCTCGAAGTTGGTCTGGGTGGGCGATTGGATGCCGTCAATATCATTGATGCAGACGTTGCTATTGTCACCACCATTGCTCAGGATCATGCCAATTTTTTGGGGTCTGATATTGCCCAAATTGGCCGAGAAAAAGCAGGCATCTTTCGTGCTGCAAAACCCGCTGTATTGGGCAGTCGACTGCTTCCCAGCAGTGTAGCAGCGGCTGCCAATGCGATTGCCGCTCCTGTTTACTGTCTTGGTGAGGCGTTTAGCCACTCAATTGATGATGACTCTGCCGCTGATAGCCCGTCTGAATGGAGCTGGAGTGGACTGAGCTGCCAGGGAGAGGTTATTTCTCTGACAGACCTTCCTGATCCCGGTTTGCCGATTGATAATGCAGCAACGGCTCTCCAAGCATTGATACTTAGCGGATTAGTGGTGAATGCAAACGCATGCCGCCGTGCGCTTCATGAGGTGCAAGTGCCAGGACGTATGCAGTGGATAGGGCAGTGGTGCTTGGATGTCGGGCATAATCCTCATGCAGCCGATTATGTCGCTAGACGGCTCCCATCGGTGCCTAAAGGTGGTCGGCAGTGGGCGTTGATCGGCATGCTAAATGATAAAGACGCTGATGGTGTTATTAGCGTTTTGCTACCCCGCATTACTGACTGGGTATGCGTGACGTTGGAGGGTGAGCGTGGTCGGTCAGCTGCCGAATTGGCGGCGCGTATCACATCTCTGGGTGGGCGTGTACATCGTTGCGCCAGTTCCCCAGAGGCTGGAGTGCAGATAATGGCTGAGCAGTTGGCACCCTCCGACCGGGTGTTAGTTACCGGCTCGTTTTTTACAGTTGCGGCCTTGTTGGAAATAACACTGCCGCAAGCTTAATCGGCCTAACCGTTGTGCTCGCTAAGCTTGATGGAGAGGGATATGAAATACGGTAAAACGGAACGCATCAGTGGTATTGTCATTTTACTCGCGTTGCTGGCGATTTTCGTGCCGTGGTTGATGAGTGATCCTGCTCCCCGAGAAGAGCGCCCTCAGCCTACGTTTGTTATTGAACGGCCTGTTGAGGCAACACAGCAAGATGTTCCGGTTCCGCAAATGCCGTCATCTATCAACACGTCCTCAAGTGAAGGTCGTTCTGTAGATAGCGCGGCCAATAGTGTGCCAATTGATGCCAATCCAAGACAGCCACAAACCGATCAAGCCAGTAGCTCTAATGCTCAGAGTGCTGGAGCAGATGATCCAATCGCTGAGTTAATGGCTGCCAATAACCGTAATAACGCGTCTACCAGCTCTTCTAACACATCATCGAATGCTGCTGGCCCAACATCTTCTTCCCAAGGCGAGTGGGCCGTTCAAGTAGGCAGTTTTGGTGATGCGGGTAACGCGAAGCGGCTAAGCGATCAGCTTTCTCAGGCGGGGTTTAGCACCTATCTACGCGAGCGTGATAATAACCTCACCTCTGTTTATGTTGGACCATATGCGACGTCTGAAGACGGCGAGTCTGCGATGGCGATTATTAAACAGCGTGCCAATGTACAGGGCCTGTTAGTGCGAGTGAGAAATTAACTTATGGCACTTACTTGGATAGACGCGCTTTTCCTGGCGGTGTTGGCACTTTCCATGCTGGCCGGCTTTATGCGCGGATTTGTCAGGGAAGCTCTTGGGCTGGCCGCATGGGTAGTCGCATTGTTGGTAGCGCGCGTCTTGGCAGAGCCGGTAGCAGATCTAATGAGCGGGTTCATCGACAGTTTCGATGCGCGCTTAGTGCTGGCATTTATTTTAGTGATTTTTGCGGTCATTTTACTTTGCGGGATTGTGATCCGCCTTGTTCATGCGGCGGTAGAGTGGGTCGGTATGGGGTTGCTTAACCGCTTTGCCGGCGCTGCCTTTGGGCTTGCTCGTGGCGCTGTCATTTTATTGGTGGCAACCGTCCTTATTACACTAACGCCCTTGGCTGAGTTACAGGCTTGGCAAGAAGCTGAGCTACGGCCGACGTTTATTGAGCTGCGCGATTGGGCGGTAAGCCAGTTAGATCAATGGGAACGGGAGCTACCGCAAGCACCTGACTCGCTCCGCGATATTTCGTTGCCAGATTTCGGCGCTCAGGAAGAGCCAGTTCCACAGTCTTTTACGCCAACATCTGAAAATGGTGGCCAGTGAGTGCGCTGTTTAATGATGGCGCGACGTGATGTTTAGTTAGTAATACAGTTAGCTGCTGTCTACCAATGCCCGCTTTTGCGACCGAGAAATAGGCAGTGGCTTGCATTCGTTTGATGAACGTACGGGTTTGCTACGGTGAACCATGGCACTAAAGCGAGGTAACTTGAATGTGCGGTATAGTGGGCCTTCTGGCCAAGCAGGCGGTAAATCAGGGAATCTATGATGCTCTGACCGTACTTCAGCATCGGGGTCAGGACGCTGCCGGCATGATGACTTGGAGCGAGGGACGCTTCCTACTGCGCAAGAGTAATGGGCTGGTTCGAGATGTGTTCCATACCCGCCACATGGCTCGCCTAAAAGGTAACCTTGGCATTGGTCACGTGCGTTATCCAACCGCAGGTTCCTCTAGCGAAGCTGAGTCTCAGCCGTTTTATGTCAACTCCCCCTACGGTATTGCGCTGGCTCACAACGGTAACCTGACTAACTCTGATCAGTTAAAGCAAGAACTTTTCTCGACGGACCTTCGTCACATCAATACCAGCTCTGATTCTGAAGTGTTGCTAAACGTATTTGCCCATGAGTTGGGTAAACAGGGTTTGCACCTGGAAGCTGAGGATATTTTTGATGCCGTTCGTAGAGTGCACCGGCGCTGCAAAGGCGGCTACGCGGCGGTCGCGATCATTAACGGTTTTGGTATGGTGGCATTTCGGGATCATCATGGCATTCGTCCTGTAGTGTTTGGTACTCGCCAAAGTGACGAGGGGCAGGAGGTCATGATTGCTTCGGAATCTGTCGCCCTAGATGTCGGCGGCTTTGAGCTGGAGCGTGACCTTTCGCCCGGTGAAGCGATTTTTGTCGACATGCAGGGGCAGATTCATACTCAGGTCTGTGCTGATCGACCTGTGCTGCGTTCCTGTATTTTTGAGCATGTCTATCTTGCGCGCCCCGACTCTATTCTTGATGGTGCCTACGTGTATGGCACGCGTATGCAGATGGGGCGCAAGCTTGGCGACCGCATTCTTAATGAATGGCCTGATCACGATATTGACGTTGTTATCCCAATTCCCGATACGTCGCGCACTTCTGCCCTTGAGATGGCGCAGCACTTAGGGGTGACCTATCGCGAAGGGTTTATGAAGAACCGCTATATTGGCCGCACGTTTATTATGCCTGGCCAAACGCAGCGTAAAAAATCGGTGCGTCAAAAACTGAATGCCATTGATGTCGAATTCAAAGGCAAAAATGTGCTGCTGGTGGATGACTCTATCGTGCGTGGAACCACCTGTAAGCAGATTATTCAGATGGCGCGCGATGCAGGGGCCCGTAAAGTGTATTTCGCTTCTGCTGCTCCGCCCGTTCGCTACCCTAATGTCTATGGCATTGATATGCCTGCGGCAAAAGAACTGATTGCGCATGGCCGCACAGAAGAAGAGGTTGGTCAGCTGATTGGTGCGGATCGAATTTTCTATCAAGACCTGGAAGATTTGAAAGCGGCTTGCCGTGAGGTTAATCCTGAAATGGATGAGTTTGACTGCTCTGTCTTCGACGGCAACTATGTCACTGGTGACATTGATGATGCCTACTTGGCGGTGCTTGAAGCGAGTCGTAATGACGCAGCCAAAGATCAAAGTGCGGGTGATCATGCGCTAGTGGGTATGCATAACCAAGATGATGACGATCTTGACGACTAATGCCGCGGATTAATAGCTCGTATTACAACTTTTATTGACGTTTTAAAGGTGCTCAGCCATGCATGATGATAGTCACCAGGACGATTGGTCGCTAGAGACCCTTGCCATTCGCGCGGGCCATCACCGTACGTTTGAGCAAGAGCATGCCGAGCCCATTTTTCCCACTTCAAGCTTTGTTTACGAAAGCGCGGCTGAAGCCGCGCGCAAGTTTGGGGGGCAGGAGCCGGGCAACGTCTATTCACGCTTTACTAATCCTACTGTGCATACGTTCGAGCGCCGTTTGGCGGCGCTTGAAGGTGGTGAGCGGTGCGTGGCAACAAGTTCGGGTATGTCGGCCATTTTATCGACGGCGTTGGCACTGCTAAGTGCCGGCGATGAAATCGTTGCATCGCGCTCGCTGTTTGGTTCTACCGTGAGTTTGTTTGACAAATACCTGGGCAAATTTGGTATCACGACTCGTTATGTAGAACTATCTAACGTTTCTGCCTGGGAAGAGGCCATCGGCCCAAATACCAAGCTGTTGTTTGCGGAAACACCGTCCAACCCGCTGTCTGAAGTCGCGGATATTCCAGCATTAGCCGAACTTGCTAAGCGAAGTGGTGCATTGTTGGCGATTGATAACTGCTTCTTAACACCGGCACTTCAGCAGCCAATTGCGCTTGGCGCTGACTTAGTCATCCATTCTGCAACGAAGTATCTGGATGGCCAGGGACGTGCTATTGGTGGCGCGGTGGTTGGTAAACACGACGTGCTGGAAGAAGTGTTTGGTGTGGTACGTACTTGCGGGCCTTGCCTGAGTCCCTTTAATGCGTGGATTTTCACCAAAGGGCTTGAAACCTTATCGTTGCGCATGAAAGCACATTGCGAGAATGCGCTGACTTTGGCGCTCTGGCTAGATCAACACCCGGCCGTTAATAAAGTGCACTACAGTGGCTTAGAAGCCCATCCTCAGCATGCGCTTGCCAAAAAACAGCAGCAAGGGTTTGGTGCCGTATTGGGCTTTGAGGTGAAAGGTGGCCAGGAGGGAGCTTGGCAGGTCATTGACGCCACCAAAATGCTGTCTATAACGGGTAACCTCGGAGATGTTAAAACCACCATTACCCATCCAGCCACCACAACGCATGGACGTCTCTCCGATGTGCAGAAAGAAGCCGCAGGTATCGCCCCTGGGTTGATTCGCGTAGCGGTGGGGCTGGAAAGCCAGGCTGACATTCAGCGCGATCTTGCCGCTGGGTTGGATGCTTTGGCGGCTGGCTGAGCGATTCAAATAGCGTTTTGATAAGCCGGTCATTCGTGGCCGGTTTTTTTATTGCTTGCTTCGCTGACGGCATTTTTGTAACTACGGCATTTAGCAATGTTTTTAACAAACGTTTTTTACGAATGGTGTGTTCTGCTTTTTTCAGCAGTGTTTTGATCATTAAGACGGTATGCTTTAGGTAGAAATGTGCTTACAGCGGGCATGAACAATCGCTGTTTAGAACGAGGAAAGCAAGGATGTGGCGGAACACGCAGAGTGGATGGGGAGTCATTAGTATTGCTCTTCACTGGCTTAGTGCACTAACGATTGTGGGGTTGTTTGTTCTTGGCTGGTGGATGACAGATCTTGGTTACTACGATACATGGTATAACCAAGGGCCGTGGGTGCATCGCTCGATTGGTATCTTGTTGTTAATTGCTACCTTTGCTCGCTTGATATGGCGCTTAATTCAACCAACGCCTCATGCAGAGGGTAGTCGCTTTGAACGCCTAGCTGCCCATGCTGGCCACATAATGCTGTATGTCTTGTTATTGTTAGTGCTTGTTAGTGGCTATTTGATTTCTACCGCCAATGGGCGCGGAATTAGCGTGTTTGACTGGTTTGAAGTGCCAGCACTGCTTCACGGGCTTCCTGATCAAGCTAGTCTGGCAGGCGATGTTCACTGGTACAGCGCCCTGGCGCTTATGGTATTGGCTGCAGGGCACGCGCTAGCCGCGATGAAGCATCATTGGTGGGATCGCCACTCGACACTTGTGCGGATGGTTAACCCTGCTCATGGCCGCAAGCGATAATGGAATTTTTTTGTCCACTGCGCTGATAGTTTGCTCGTAGTGTTTATTAGGAAAATAAAGGAGATTTCCACGATGTTAAAGAAAACCGCTTTTGCTACTGCAATTGCCGCCGCTTCGCTAGCGACGTTCAGCCAAGCGCAAGCAGCAGAATATCAAATTGATACTGAAGGCCAGCACGCCTTTGTTCAATTCAAAATTAGCCACCTCGGCTTTTCCTATATTCTGGGTACTTTCGAAGAGTTTGACGGTCAATTTTCATATGACCCCGAGGATTTAGAAGCCTCTTCTGTAGAAATGGAAGTGCAGGTGGGCAGCCTGAGCACTAATCATGCAGAGCGTGATCGTCACTTCTTAAGCAGCGATTTTCTTGATGCCAGCGAATTTCCTACGGCAACTTTCACTTCAACAGGTTTTGAATCAACGGGTGAAAATGAAGGCGTCGTAACTGGTGAGCTAACGCTTCATGGTGAGACACAGGAAATTGAAATGCCTGTTACCTTGATGGGCGAAGGTGATGACCCCTGGGGCAATTACCGTGCAGGTTTTGAAGGAAGCACCATGTTAACGCTGGGTGATTTTGGTATTGATATGAGTGACTTCCCAGAAGCGATGCACGAGCTGGAGCTTTACGTGACGTTTGAAGGCATTCGTCAGTAAGCGAGCGTAAGCCGAAAGCGCCATCACCCTTGCCTGGGTGGTGGCGCTTTTGCGTTGGGAGTTACCAGAAACAACTTACATCTCGTAGGTTGCAAGTATTGTTAACTAGGTGGCGTTCACCGCTATCTACTCTGTTTTGAGGATTTCTCTTTGGCAGCGGTCATTATGCAGCAACGCGAGCTGGCGATAACCTTATGGCGTCAAACGTGGCCGATGGCCATTGGCGTGTTGGCGCTATTGGGTTTCCAGCTTGTAGATAGTGCTTTTATTGCCCGTTTGGGAACAGCGCCCTTGGCCGCTCAGTCGTTTACCTTTCCTTTGTCATTTCTGATTATTGGTATTCAAGTGGGAATGGGGATCGCGATTGCGGCGCTTATTTCCCGCGCCCTAGGCGCTGGAGAAGACGTTCGAGCGAAGCGGTTAAGCAGCCTTGTGCTAATTGCCGGTGGGCTTGTCATCGGCCTACTAGTCATCGCGCTTTGGTTTCTTCAAGTGCCCATATTTAGGCTGTTAGGTGCCGATGATAGCGCGCTGGTTTATATACGCGCTTACTGGGGGCCACAGCTATTTTCAGCTTGGCTAGGCGCGCTGCTCTATTTTATCTATAGCGTGTTTCGTGCTCACGGCGATACACGGCTGCCAGGTAAGATGATGGTGCTCAGTAGCCTTATTAACCTGGGATTGGACCCGCTATT
>NZ_JABUZF010000055.1:0-17039 GCF_014897885.1 Halomonas sp. 3D7M
GGAGGTGGCCGCTTTGTTATATGGGGCTTGGGGATAATGCCAGTAAGCCTTAACTGACTGGCAGTCTAGTCTAGTGCTGTGTATTTTAGCGATCACGTTATCGAAGTATGGATCGGGTCCCCTCCCACTTCAATAAGCGCGATGCGCCAAAGGTGTAAAAAAGGCCATCATAGGATGGCCTTTGGTCGATGCCCGTATAGCGCTACGGCGTGACGATTATTTTCACCTGCGCTTTATCACTCAACAGCGCCTCGAATCCCTCTTCAACAATATCTGCTAGCGGGATGCGTTGGGTTACCATATCTTCAGCGCGGAAATAGCCTCGCTGCATGAGTGCCATTACCGCCGGATAAACATGGCGATAGGCAATAATGCCCTTCATGGTACGCTCTTTAATGACTAGATCGTTGGGATGGAAACTGGCCTCTCCTTCCCAAATACTGACCACGATCACTTCTCCGCCTTCATGAGTGCTGTGCAAGGACTGATTCAGTACGGCCGGAATCCCGGTCACTTCGAACGCTACGTCAACGCCACCGTTGCTCAACATTTTTAGCTTAGCCACAGCATCTTCTTGCTGCGGGTCCACCACGATAGCGCCAAGCGCTTCGGCCTTCGCTTTACGTGAAGGTGCTACCTCGACGGCGTAAATTTGAGCGGCACCTGCCGCTTTTAGTGCCTCGATGGTCATTAAGCCAATCGGGCCCGCACCAAATACTGCTGCGCTATCCCCTGCCTTCAAACTACTTTGACGAACGGCATGCAAAGCAACCGCCGCTGGCTCTACCAGTGCCCCTTGCTCGAAGCTGAGGTCATCCGGCAGTTTATGCACCATATGCTCCCCCATCACGGTGAACTCCGAGAAGCCACCGCCGCCACCAGAAAGGCCATGGAAACCCAATAGCGGCGTGAGGTTATAGCGCTCCATCTGATAAGCGCCGTTCTGATTAGGTGAAAGAATCGGCTCGATAGCGACGCGATCCCCTACTTTCACCCGTGTTACTTTGTCGCCTACCTCAACCACTTCGCCGGCGAATTCGTGGCCCATGATAATCGGTGCTTGCTCACCGCTAATTGGGTGCGGCTTATCGACCGGAATAAAAATCGGCCCAGCGGCGTATTCGTGCAAATCACTACCACAAATACCACACGCCGCCACCTTAACTTTTACCTCATGAGGGCCGTTAATCGTTGGTATCGGCATTTGCTCAACACGCAGATCTTTCGCTGCATACCAAACCGCTGCCTGCATAGTGCTCTTTTCGTCTTTGCTATAGGTCACAGAGAGAATCCCCCATCCACTGCAATGGCTTGTCCAGTTACGTGTTCGGCGCAAGCCAGATAGACCACCAGCTGCCCCATATCATCGGGCGTTTGCGCTTCGCCCTGAGGCAGTAAGGTTTTTTGATGTCTCTCCCAGGAGGCCTGCTCAGTTTCCCCCTCTTCGCGCCACCTCCCAGCAAGACCATCTTCTCCCCGCCACATACCAGTGCCGACGACCCCAGGGCATAGCGCATTCACTGTCACGCCATCGGATGCGACTTCCTTAGCGACAGCATTGGTAAAGCCAATGACCGCAAACTTAGAAGCGGAATAATGGGAAAGATTAGGAAACCCAACCTTGCCAGCGATGGAAGAGACGTTAACTATCCGCCCATATCGGCGTGGCCGCATGACTTCTAACTCAGCCTGTGTACACAGAAATGTACCTTTAGCATTGACCGCCATAACACGATCCCACTCCTGCGCAGACAGCTCCTCAACCGAATGAATACTGATAATTCCTGCGTTATTGACAGCAATATCTAGTTGTCCGAAATATTCTTGCACCGCCTGTACCAGCATATGCACCGATTCGGAGGACGAAACATCGACCTGTAGCGCAATACTACGACGGCCAAGCGCTTCGACCTTAGCAGCCGTTTCTTCTGCAATTTCGATATCCAAGTCGGCGACGGCCACATCCGCACCAGCTTTTGCCAGTGCCAGAGCAATGCCCTGGCCTATGCCACGCCCTCCGCCAGTGACTAATGCAGTCTTTCCATTCAATTGCATGAGCGTCTCTCCTCTTTAATTAATTGAACCGAGCCGGTATACCGACTCGCATAAACGCTCAGCCCAAGTGATGAACTGGCTGCAGGCCATAGACAGGGGTATCTAGCCCTTCCATACGTGCTTTTAACTGCAGCGCCAAATAACGTGAGTAGTGCCGCGACTGGTGTAGGTTGCCGCCATGGAACCACAGTGCCTCTTGCTGAGTGGGCTTCCACATATTGCGCAGCTCTCCTTCCCATGGGCCGGGGTCTTTGGTGGTGTCGGAACCTAGCCCCCAACACTTGCCGACTTTATCGGCCACTTCTTGAGAAATAAGCCGCGCCGCCCAACCATTCATCGAGCCATAGCCAGTGGCATAAACGATCAAGTCAGCATCAAGCTCGCTGCCATCAGTCAGTGTGATGGAGTGTGGGTTAATACGCTCAATGCCCACGCCGCTGCGCAGTTTGATGTCGCCACTGGCCACCAAGTCACAAGCGCCTACATCGATGTAATATCCCGAACCGCGACGCAAATACTTCAAAAACAGCCCCGATTCATCGTCGCCGAAATCGAGCATAAAGCCTGCGCTCTCAAGCTTTTGGTAAAACTCGGCGTCACGCTTTTTAATCGCTTCAAAAGCGGGGCGCTGAAAATCCGGTAATACTTTGTACGGAATCGAGGCAAACACTAGATCGGCTTTTTCATGGGTTAACCCATTCGCCACAGCCTCTTCCGAATAAAGCGGCCCTAACACCTCTTCCATCAGTGAGTCTGACTTCACAATATGGGTAGATGAGCGCTGCAGCATGGTGACATCAGCATCGTGCTCCCATAGTGCGGCGGCAATGTCATGGGCCGAGTTATTAGAGCCCACGATGACGCATTTCTTACCTTTATAGGCATCCGGCCCGGGGTGTTGGCTAGAGTGCTGCTGCTCGCCTGCAAAGTTTTCTGCCCCTGGGAATTTAGGCACATTCGGCATCCCAGACATACCGGTAGCCATTACCAACTGCTTGGGCCGTAGCGTGATCTCTTCGCCGTTGCGCTTAACCTTAACCACCCACTCCCCTGCGGCCTCATCGTAGCTAGCATTCTGACACTCGGTGGAACTCCAATAATTGAGCTCCATCACTTTTGTGTACATTTCCAGCCAATCGCCCACTTTGTCTTTCGGGGCGAATACAGGCCAGTTATCTGGGAAAGGGATATAGGGAAGGTGGTCGTACCACACTGGATCGTGCAAGCAGAGTGACTTATAGCGCTTACGCCAGGAGTCTCCCGCGCGCTCGTTTCGCTCAATGATGATTGTTGGCACACCCAGTTGCCTTAACCGTGCGCCTAAGCCAATACCGCCCTGGCCACCGCCAATAATCACGCAGTAAGGCTGCTGGGTGTAGCCCAGCTCCGCTTCTTCACGCTGCCGTGACTCCAACCACGTTTCACGCTGCTTATTGGCACCGTGCTCAGCCCCTTTGGGGCGATGGTGATTGCACTGCTCGGGGTAGTCGTTCAGTGCTTGCATGGTGGTTAACAACGTCCAGCACTTGCCTTCTTTTAGGCGCAAATAGCCTTTTCCACGGGCAACCGCCGTATTGAAAGTAAACCACGCATCGTAGATGTCGCCGTTTTCAGTGGCCTCGCCGTCTAACTGCCAGTCCGTAGGCTGTGCGTTATTGAGCGTGGCATTGAGCATGGCCTGAATTTCATCTTTGCCTTCGCAGGTTTTTAAATTCCAGGTAAACGTAAGAAAGTCACGCCAGTAGCACTCGTCTCCAAACAGAGACAGTACTCGCTCAATATCCTGGGTTTGAAGGGCAGTATCGAAATCGTGCAGCCACGCTTGAACAGTCTCCGTGGGGGATTGCTGGACTTGTGCCGTTATCTTTGACATAGCGGGTACTCCATGTGCATTTGTTATTGTTGAGTTAACTGTGATGCACACAACCCTAAGCAGCTACCGTGCCAAACAACCCAAAAAGCACATCAACAAGCTGAAAAATAAACAAAAAATACAGCATTAATGAGATACAAGGCAGTGATAAGGCGTAGCGAGGGTCTTTTGCCATGGATGGCAAAAGTAGCGCCCAGGGAAGGGTTTACAGCGCCCTCGCCTAGCCTTATCACCTACTGAGTAACCAATAGAGAGCCATGTACACCTGTCACGCCGTTTACAGCTTGACGTTACAGGTGTAACGCACGACTAACGGCGTAAGCAGACCACGTTGACTCTGGGGGTAAAGCGCATAGGCTGAAAGAACAATAACGACAGCGCCCAACGAGTAACGCCATGCTGCATTCCACGCTTGCACCTACACGGCTTCAATCTGAACAACGTCGACATATCGAGCATATTTTTCAGCTCGGTGAAGGGCTAGATACCCCCAGCTTGCCTGCGCAGGCCCCCATTCGTCGCTCCTGGCTGCGCTGCCTGAACGAGTATCAGCTAGACCCCACTCATCCACGCCCAGCACGGGTCGTGCCGCAGCAAACATTGATTGAGCACCGCGAGTCTGTTGATGAGTTACTGCATGTCGCCCGCGCCGGTGTCGATCAGCTTTATGGGCAAATAGCGCAGCTTGGCTACGTACTACTCGTCACCGACCACCGCGGCATTACCGTTGAGTTTCGCGGCGACCCCAACCAGGACCAGCAATTACGCAAAGCAGGCCTCTACCTGGGGGCTGACTGGGATGAACGCTTTGCAGGCACCTGCGCTGTCGGTACCTGCTTGCATGATCGCCAGGCCATTATCTGCCACCGCCAAGAACACTTCGATGCTTCCCATATCTCGCTGACCTGCACCGCCGCTCCTATTGCTGACCCTCAGGGTAATGTGATGGCCGTGTTAGATATCTCCGCGCTGCAATCGCCTACGCAACACGAAAGCCAGAATTTCAGCCTATCGCTGGTAACGCTTTATGCGCGCATGATTGAGGATGCCTATTTTCTGCAACGCTACCGCGACTGCCTGATGGTGCGTCTAGATACATCGCGGGAATTTGTCCACGTCAACGGACGTGGTTTAATCGCCATTGAAGAGAATGGACAGGTCATCGCTGCCAACGCTGTAGGCCGCGAGCTAATCGCCGAACACCAGCACCGCTGGCCACCTTGGTCGGCAAATCACACCCCTATGCTGGGTGAACTATTCGAGTGTGAGATCGCCGATATACTCAGTATTAATAGCGGTACTGATGATCAATTGCGTGCCTTCCGCGCTCGCGCCAGCAACACCATCCACTTTATTAGTCTGCTAGAACCCCGCCGCCCCCGCATGGTGCAACGGACAACACCGTCTGCTTCTGAACTGCCCGAACCCTTAGCTCGGCTGGGTGCCGACGACCCTGCGATGCGCAAAGTACAAAAATTGGCCGACCGCTTGCGTAATGAAGCTAACGTGAACGTGCTGATTAGCGGCGAAACCGGCACCGGTAAAGAGGTGGTTGCACGGGCGCTGCACGAAAGCGGCAACCGCGCCAAACAACCGTTTATTGCCGTCAACTGTGCGGCCATTCCCGAGTCACTGATCGAAAGCGAACTGTTTGGCTACGAACCTGGCGCCTTTACCGGCGGCCGCTCAAAAGGGATGCGCGGGCTTATTCCACAGGCCCATGGAGGCACGCTGTTTTTAGACGAAATCGGTGATATGCCGTTAGCGCTGCAAACCCGACTGTTGCGCGTGCTGGCCGAACGGGAAGTGATGCCGCTGGGGGCTAACACGCCAGTTAAAATCGATATTCGTGTTATTACGGCCACCCATCGCCATATCGAAGAAATGATCCAGCAAGGAGAATTCCGCGAAGACCTCTATTACCGGCTCAACGGTGCTCAGCTTCGACTGCCAGCGCTACGCGAACGCGCCGATAAACTGTTTGTTATTCGCCGCGTGTTTGAAGACGTCGCCGCCGAACGCGCCACGCAAATATCGCCACGCCTACGCGCAGATGCAATCAGTGCGCTACTCGCGTATTCATGGCCCGGCAATATTCGTCAGCTCAAAAATGCCCTCGCCTTTGCCCTAGCCACCTCAGAAAGTGACGAAATCACCGTTCACGATCTGCCAGAACAGTGCCTTAGCCAGCGAATTACCCGCAACGCGTCGGCCCAACTTGAAACGAACGCCAGCGAAGCCCTTTCAGGTTCGCTTATCCACCTACTCAAGCAACATCACTGGAATATCAGCGCGGTTGCCCGTGAGCTAGGCGTTTCGCGTCCCACGGTATATCGGCAAATGCAGCGCCAGGGAATAGTGCCCCCCAACTGGCAGGGCTGAAAGCCAATCGCGCTATCGACTAGTTGGCCTTGGGGTTTACCCTCACGTACACTTGTTTGAATCTATTTTTAAACAACTCGTTTCGACAAGCCGAGGCACTCCCCATGGCGTTTGATTCAACCTCTTCTTACATTGCAACTGATGCACTCAAACAGGCAGTCAATGCCGCGGTTGTGCTGCAGCGTCCACTACTCATCAAAGGTGAACCCGGTACCGGCAAAACGCTGCTGGCCGAGGAACTCGCCGAATCCCTGGGCACTAAGCTGATTACTTGGCATATCAAGTCCAGCACCAAAGCCGCCCAGGGGCTTTATGAGTATGATGCCGTCAGCCGCCTACGCGATTCCCAGTTGGGCGTTGAAGGGGTGGAAAATGTCGGTAACTACATCAAGCCCGGCAAGCTGTGGGAAGCTTTCACCGCGGGCGAGCGTGTGGTGCTGCTGATTGATGAAATCGACAAAGCGGATATCGAGTTTCCCAACGACCTGCTGCAAGAGCTGGATCGTATGGAGTTTCATGTTTATGAAACCGGTGAGACCATTCGCGCCGAACAACGCCCAATTATCGTGATCACCTCAAATAATGAAAAAGAGCTGCCCGACGCTTTCCTACGTCGCTGCTTTTTCCATTACATCGAATTCCCCGACCGCGAGACCATGCAGGCGATTGTGGATGTTCACTTCCCGGATATCGCTCCCAAGCTGGTCGGCGAAGCCTTGGAAGTGTTTTTCGATCTGCGCAACGCCCCAGGACTCAAGAAGAAGCCCTCTACCTCAGAGCTGGTGGATTGGCTCAAGCTGCTAATGGCCGACGAACTGGCCCAGGAAGCGCTGTATCACCGCGACCCGGCCAAAGCTCTGCCGCCGATGGCAGGCGCGCTGGTTAAAAACGAGCAGGACACTCACCTACTAGAACGCCTGGCGTTTATGATGCGTCGCCAAAAGAGTACGGGGCGCTAAGCCATGTTTATTGGTCTGTTTGATGCCCTCAAACGTGCCGGTGTGCCCGTTTCTCTGCGCGAATTGCTCGACCTGCACGCGGTGGTCGAACGTGGCGTCGTATTTGCCGATATGGAAGCGTTTTATCAAGTGGCGCGTACTGTCATGGTCAAAGATGAGCGCTACTTTGACCGCTTTGATCGCGCCTTTACCGCCTGGTTTAAAGGCCTTGAAGATATGGATTCGGCAATCGAGGCGCTCGTTCCCGATGAGTGGCTACGGCGCGAATTTGAAAAGCAGCTCAGCGACGAAGAGAAAGCCAAAATTGAGTCGTTAGGTGGTCTTGAAGAGCTGATTGAGACCTTTAAAAAGCGCCTGGAAGAGCAAAAAGAGCGCCATGCGGGCGGCAACAAGTGGATTGGCACGGGTGGCACCAGCCCCTTTGGGGCGTATGGTTACAACCCCGAAGGCATACGTATTGGCCAGGATGGTTCGCGCCACCGCCGCGCTACCAAAGTTTGGGACGAGCGGCGTTTTCGCGATTACGATGACTCGCTTGAACTGGGCACCCGCAATATCAAAATGGCCTTACGGCGGCTGCGCAAGTTTGCCCGCCAAGGAGCGCTGGACGAGTTTGATGTAGACAGCACCATCCGCGAAACCGCACGGGATGCGGGGTTACTCAATATTCAAATGCGCCCCGAACGTCATAATGCGGTTAAAGTACTGCTGTTTTTAGATGTCGGCGGGTCGATGGATGATCATATTCGCGTCTGCGAAGAGTTATTCTCAGCGGCACGTTCCGAATTCAAACACTTGGAACATTATTACTTCCACAACTGCCTCTACGAAGGGGTTTGGCGTAACAATATGCGTCGGGGGAACGAGCGCATCCCAACCATGGATGTGTTACACACCTACGGCGCGGACTATCAGGTGGTGATTGTCGGTGATGCCGCCATGTCACCTTACGAAGTCACTCACTCGGGTGGCAGCGTGGAACACTTCAATGATGAACCTGGCGGCGTGTGGCTAAAACGCTTGGCTGATACGTTTCCACGCTTGGCGTGGTTAAACCCCATGCCACCCCGTGCCTGGGAGTACACCTATTCGACCCAGTTAATTCGTGACGTTATCGATGACCGCATGTATCCCATGACCATGGAAGGACTGGAAACAGCAATGCGCGAGTTAGCTAAGTAGCGCTACTTATGTAGCGGCATCATGCCTTCTAAACAAAAGCGGCGCGTCCAATGGAACGCGCCGCTTTTTACAAACTTAATCATCTAACAGATTCTTGCTAGGACATACGCGATAGGACATCGTGATTGGTTAATTTACGATGCAAGATCGCCATCACGACATGGCCCACAATCAACGCCAGTAGCGTCCAACCAAGCTCACCGTGTAATAAGCCGCCGAGCTCTGTCATCCACGTGATTTCCTCGCCGTCAAAGCCCGACATTAAGTTAACCCCCAACACATCCAGCGCACGACCGGAACCATACTGGCGAATCAGTGCAATCGTAGGCACTGCAATCATCAAGCCGTAGAGCGCCAGATGGCCTAGCTTTGCCATCACACTGACCGATGGCGGGCGACGGGAGGCATTAAGTAGTGACCAAACTGCTCTTATCACTACAAGCGTCAGCAGCAACACTCCGACGGTGTAGTGAGTACCCCATAAAAACTCTTCCACGGGCGTATCCGACAACAGTAAATGCGCGCCGGCACTCAAAAACTGCCATACAAACAGCAGTGCCATCCCCCAGTGCAGCGCCTTACTGACGACACCATAGCGGATATTAGTATCCATTATTGCCAGCGCCATATCGGTTCCCCTTCTTATATAAGATAAATATTGTCGCTATTTTACCCAGGAAAGTGGACGACATCATGACACCAGCGTGCAAGTTCGTTGCATAAAATGGAACGATTCGTTGTTTTTTAGCCTACAGCGTGGCCGGAAAGTTGTTTAAACCTGACAAAAAAGCCTCTTTGGCCTCAGTAAATGCAGCAGGATCATGCTTAAATCGGCGCAGTATTAGCGCTTCATCAAGGGTCAAGGTGGGCGTCAGGTCATTACTATGCTTAGCAGGATGGCGGGCGCCTAAACCAATGCGTTGCCCCTTCTCGCCATCAAACCAGCGCTTAAACCCGCACTGCTGATAGAACGCTTCTTGGGTGGCATCACTTACCTCAACGCGCAGCGGGGCTTTGAGGCTTAACTCGCTGATTAGACGCGCTTTAGCACCATCAACAAACTCGCAAGCGTGGGTTACCGTCATCCCCTCGCCAGCCTCATCCAACACCAGCAATGCTAGCGCCAGGGGTTTACCATCGCCATCGACACCCGCCAACAGACGGGCTGCCTCTTGGTCAAACAGCACGTTTTTCGTGCCGGTAAAAATTACCAGCGGCGTTAACCCAGCTTGCTGGCCGTATACCTTGGCACACAAGGTTGCCAAACACGCATTACGCGGGGCGCTCTGACTAATATGAACTACCTTCATTACGCTCTCTCATGAGAATTTAAAATCACATCAACAACGGGAAAACCTTAAAAGTTGGCCAGCCTAGAGCAAAGCTTTCGCCAGCACCACCCTCTGCCCCAAAGGAACTACACGCTAGTGGCAGAGTCGCACCCATCGCGACTCGCTTATTTGTCGCTAAGGAGAGCCAATGCCACAGTATATCGACGATCCCACGTTACCCAAACCGAGTTTCCCTGGTAGTCACATGGTTATCGATGACCACTATGTGTTTATTTCAGGGCTGACGGTTACGGATCTTTCTAACGGCAAAGCCACCCGTGGAGATGTCAAAGAAGAAACACGCCTCGTCATGCGCGAACTTGAACGCATGCTAAAACAACAGGGAGGCAGCCTGGCGGATATTGTTAGAGTCGACATTCATCTTGCTGACTTAAGGCAGATCAATGCATTAGACAGTATCTACGCGGAGTTTTTTGAACCGGGCCGCTACCCAGCACGCACCTGCACCGAGTCACCAAACATTTGCGGGGGCAGCACCGTCGAGATTACTTTGATGGCAAAGCGCCCACCGCAAGAATAAACACTCAGCATTCTGGGCGCTTAATGCGCCCTTAGCATCGCCAACACCGCATCAATATCCAAGTGCGCTTCCAGCGTATCAGCCAATCGATCAAGCGCTTGCTCGCGGTGGGCGCGATAATCGACGGGTGCCGCACTTGCTAGCCCTAACGTAGTAAGCAACGCTTGGCAGGCTTCAGGGTGATCAAACAACCCATGCAAGTAAGTGCCCATCACTTGGTTATCGATACTGATAGCGCCATCCACGTGGCTACCTAAATTAAACAGCGGCCGATTGAGTGCAGCCCCGTTGCTCACACCATTGTGAATTTCGTAGCCCGTCACAGCCGCTTCTTGCCCGACCATAACGCCGCTGACATTGCGCAGCTGCTTGCCCGCGACCATTCTCGTGGATACCTGCAACAACCCCAAGCCTGCTACCTTCCCGGGCGCGCCTTCCAAGCCGTCCGGGTCATCTATCCACTCACCCAGCATTTGAAAACCACCGCAAATCCCCAGCACCTTGCCGCCGTAGCGCAAATGGCGAACAATCGCGTCTCTCCAACCCTGGCGTGTTAGCCAGGCTAAATCACTGGCGGTGCTTTTGCTCCCCGGCAGTATTATTACATCAGCAGGTGGAATCGGTTGATCTGGCCCTACAAAGGTAAGCGATACCTGAGGGTGTAAGCGCAGCGGATCAAAATCCGTATGATTGCTGATACGCGGCAGCGCGGGAACAATCACCTTAAGGGTGTGATTGGCTTTCTCAGCGTGAACCCGACCAATGCTATCTTCAGCATCCAGCAGTAGGCCCTGCAAGTAAGGTAAGGTGCCCAGAACTGGCTTGCCAGTATAGGCCTCTAACCACTCAAGCCCCGGCTCTAAAAGGGCAATATCGCCCCGGAAGCGGTTAATAATAAATCCTTTCGTGCGTGCCTGCTCGCTGTCGCTTAATAGCGCCAGCGTTCCTACTAGCTGAGCAAACACACCGCCGCGGTCAATATCGCCTACTAACAAAACCGGACAGTCGGCAGCTTCGGCAAAGCCCATATTAGCGATATCGCCTTTACGCAGATTGATTTCCGCCGGACTGCCCGCGCCTTCGGCAATGATCACATCAAAGCGGCTTTCCAAGGCCTGCCATGCCGCCATGACGCTCTCTTTCGCCGTGCGCTTAAACGCGTGGTAATCCAGTGCATCCATATGGCCATGCACTTTACCGCGTAAAATCACTTGGGCTCCGCGATCTGTCTCCGGCTTTAATAGCACCGGATTCATATCACTATGGGGAACCACACCCGCCGCCTGCGCCTGTAACGCAGTGGAGCGGCCAATCTCACCGCCATCACTGGTCACGGCGCTATTCAGTGCCATGTTCTGCGGTTTAAATGGCGCGACTGAAATACCACGGCGCTTTAACACGCGACAAAGCCCAGCAACCACCGTGCTTTTGCCCGCATCCGAGGTAGTTCCCTGAATCATTAATGTGGTCATGCCCGTCGGCCCTTGCTGAAAGTAGCCGAACTGTAGCCGCCGAACAGATAGTTAGCAACGGACAAGACCTCTCAACAACGTGCATAGGCCATGGCATTTCGGTATCAACTGCCAGCAGACAAGCCTGCTAATTTCCGCTAGGGTAGCGCCTCACGCTGCCAAACGAATTCGTATTACATGCAAGAGTTACTCAATAAGATTGCCGCCGAGCTTGCCCTTGAAACCGAGCGGGGAAATGTCGCTGACTATATTCCCCAGCTTGCCCATGTGGACCCCAGCCAATTCGCTATCAGCTTAGCTACGGTAGACGGCCAACGCTTTTCTGCGGGCTGCGCCACTACACCGTTCTCAATCCAGAGCATTTCCAAAGTTTTTACGCTAACCATTGCGTTGGGCAAATGGGGTGATGGATTGTGGTCGCGGGTCGGGCGTGAGCCTTCTGGCGACCCGTTCAACTCTATCGTGCAGCTTGAGCATGAAAGCGGTAAACCGCGCAATCCGTTTATTAATGCTGGGGCGATTGCGATTGTTGATGCCATCATGATGGGTCACGAGCCTAAAGAGACACTGGCGGAAATTCTTAGCTTTGTGCGCTATATCGCCGACGATAACAGTATCTGTTTTGACCATCAGGTAGCGGCTTCCGAAATGCAGCACAAAGACCGCAACGCTTCTCTGGCTCATTTTATGAAAGCGTTTGGTCGCCTGCGCCATGACGTCGATAAAGTGCTCGGCACCTACTTTCACCAGTGCGCAATTGCCATGAGTTGCGAACAGCTTGCTCACGCCGGGCTGTTTTTGGCATCGGACGGTGTCAATCAGCCAAGTGATTTACGCGTGGTATCGCCCCAACGAGCGCGACGGATTAATTCATTGATGATGATGTGCGGCCACTACGATGCGTCGGGTGAGTTTGCTTTCCGCGTTGGCCTGCCCGGCAAAAGTGGCGTTGGCGGTGGAATTTTGGCTATTGCACCTGGGCGTGGTTCGCTTGCCGTATGGTCACCGGGGTTGGATAAATACGGCAATAGCCTACTGGGCACTCGTGCCCTGGAAATGTTTGCCCAAGAAACCGGCTGGTCGGTATTTGGACACTAAGTCAGGGCTAATGCGGCTCAAGCTGAGGAGAATGCTGTGCCGCTTCCCAGGCCTGGACCTGTTGTTTGGTTTTAATCCCCCAGCGATAGCCGCCTAGCGCACCACTTTGCTGAATCACTCGATGGCAAGGAATCAACAGTGCAATAGGGTTAGCGCCCACCGCATTTCCGACGGCTCGAAAGGATTTCGGCATGCCAAGTGCCTGGGCAATTTGCGAGTAGCTCGCCAACTGCCCTTCAGGAATAGTGAGTAGCGCGCGCCATACCGCAATCTGGAAATTAGTACCGCTCACGTGGAGCGATAGCGTGGTAGGTGTCGCTTTTGTGGTCGTTTCTGCAGATGTTGTAAACAGTGCCTCTACCGCATAACCGGTGGCATCAGGGCGATGGCATAGCGTACTGCGTGGCCACTGTTTTACGAGTTCTGCCAGCAACGCTTCCTGACTGGTAGACGCCACAAAGGCCATCCGACAAATTCCTCTCGGCGTCATCGCCACCAATATCTCGCCGAAAGGTGTAGGGTGCACGCCATAGGTAATCTCAACCCCCTCCCCTTGGCGCTTAAATTCACCCGGCGTGACCGCTTCTAGCTGCACAAAGTGGTCATAAAGCCGCGAGCCACCGCTTAGCCCTAGCGCATGCACGGTATTGGTAAGGCTTTCTGACGATGCGATCAGTTGTTTGCCTCGTTCCAAGGTCAACGCCTGTAAAAAACGCTTAGGGCTGATACCCGCATAACGACAAAACAGCCGCTGGAAATGGTAAGCACTCAAATGCACCTGAGCCGCCACCGTTTCCAAACTTGGCTGGCTAGCGGCATTGGCCACCATGTAGGACATCGCTTTTTCGATACGGGCATAGTCATTCATAAAGACGTTCTCACCGGAGCTAAACGAGGAAAAGCACAGGGCTCTCTGAACATAGAACAAGCTTAACCAGGCCGTGCCATCCGGCCTACCCGAATCTTGCGCAATATCGTGGCATCTCAATTTTGTTCAATACTCTTTTCTCGCGCTCTTGCAAGCTCTTGATTCTGTTTAGGAGGACAACAATGAGCGTTTCACTACTGTTACCGATGTCAGCATTTGCCCTTGCCGCGTCTATTTCCCCAGGTCCGGTCAACCTTGTTTGCCTGAGTAGCGGCACCCACTACCCTATTGTCAAAGGGCTTATTTTTGTCACGGGTGCGACCCTGGGGTTTCTAGTGCTTTTCCTGGCGATTGGCGCGGGGCTCTACTCACTGCTAAGCGTAGTGCCACTACTGGAGGAAATATTACGCTGGGCGGGGCTACTTTTCTTACTTTACTTAAGCTATCAGCTTTGCCAACATGATGGCGCTGTTCGCGGCCAGAGTACAGATAAGCCACCGGGCTTTATGACCGGCGCGATGATGCAGTGGTTAAACCCTAAGGCGTGGCTGGCGTCTGCCGCTGGTATTGGGGCTTACACCAGCAGTAATGACCCCTACCAGTTATGGCTGTTCGCTGCTCTCTACCTACCCATTTGTTGGTTGTCATTGGCCAGCTGGGTTTATGCAGGCGCTTTTCTTAGACGCTATATTCACCGTCCGTTCGTTCTGCTTACCATTAACCGCACGCTGGCTGCTGGCCTAGCTGCCAGCGCTATTTTCCTGCTGTTTGAGTAGCGGATAGCGATACTGGTTGGGTGTTGCCGCCACTAACCGCTTAAATGTTCTCTGGAAGTGGGGTTGGTCGTTAAAGCCGGCTAATAAAGCCGCATTAACGATCGACTCCCCCTGCCTAAGCGCCCGCTGGCCAAGCTGAACACGGCGATTAATCAGATAAGCATGGGGGGTAAGTCCATAGTGCTGCTTAAACGCACGGATAAGATGACCAGCGCTATAACCGGTTAACTGACATAGCGTTTCCAATGACACATCAAAAGCCGCATTCACGTCACAATAGGCAGCCGCAGCCTGCAAGCCATCCGGTGGCTGCGGCCTAGAGACGGTTGTCTCGTGCGCTAATGCCAGCATCAATGCGGTAAGAAACCCGGTAACTGACGCGTGCTTGGTAGCGAGAGCGCATTGCTTATCCAATAAACAAGCCGCCATTTCACAATAATGAGCATACAGCGCTGGCTGTGAGACCACCGCCGTATCGATATCACTCCAGGTCGGGGAACTAAGCGTGCCTATTTGATAGCGTAAATCCGCTAGCCATTGTGCATCCACATAGAGCATCAAATATGCCCAAGGTTCGTTCTCGATGGGGTTACAGGCATGCACCCAGTCAGGGTTCATCATAACCAAGTCACCGGCGCTAATGGGGTAAGTCGATTCCCGATAGAAAAACGTACTGCTGCCTGACGTAATAGCCCCTACCGACCAGTGAACATGGCTATGAGGGGCGTAGCACACTTGCCTCGCATCACTGATTTTACGCAGTTCGACATAAGGCAGACGTGAGTCGCGCCAAAAAACAGGCGGCGCCCCAGCACGCGGAGACCCAGAGTGTGGAGACCCAGAATGTGGAGACTTAGCACTTGGAGACTTATGGCTCATCTTCTGCTCGCATCATCAAAAAATAGCGAATAGCCTGATAACTTGGCCTACGCTAAACAATAGCACAGCACACGCACAGTATGGCGCGCCGGAAAGGCACCCACCATCGTGATGCTATTACTCTTTTTCGGAAGCCAGCCCTTTGGTCAGTGCTTGCTTGTCTTGGCCGCACTGGGGCTCTTTGCGTTTGGTCTCTACAGCCTTTTAGCGGCCGTCTATCGTCGCATTAATACTGAAATGTAGAGACATAAGATGCTTTTAAATGCCTCCACCATCTCTCGCCTGGACTAAGCCTTATCGCTATTATCCAGCGGCAATGTGCCATACTCTTTCACCGGCTGAATAGCAAAGTTGCTGCGAATATCGCTTACTCCTGGTAAGCGCAGCAACGTCCCCGTTAAAAACGCCTCGTAAGCTGCTAGGCTAGGCACTACCACCTGTAGCAGAAAATCCGATTCACCAGACACCAAATGCGCAGTGACTACTTCCGACAGTTTAACCACTGCTTCTCGGAAAGCATTGGCTTGCTCTTCATGATGTCGCTCTACCTTAATGCCCACAAACACCGTTAACTCCAGCCCGACGCTTCGACGATCAAGCTCCGCGTGGTAGCCACGAATAATGCCGCTTGCTTCCAAGCGTCGCACTCGGCGTAAACAGGGAGACGGCGACAAATTCACTTTCTCTGCGAGCTCCACATTGGTTAAGCGAGCATCCCCCTGTAGCAACGCAAGAATGCGTCGATCGATAGCATCTAACTGACCACTTGGCATAAGCAAGTATTTCTCTATTCTTAGTTAGCACAAAATACCAATAATTGATGTTTCATGAGCGTAAATGGCAAGAAATCACTCATCACTTTAACGGTACCATGCCCTTTATAAAGTCACTACGTGCAATCTTGAGGGAGCGGCCATGGAAATCGGTCTTTTTATTAGTGCATTGGCCATTGTTTACCTGATTCCAGGTCCGGATATGCTGTTGGTGCTGCATACCAGCAGTACGCTGGGCCGCGGGCATGGGCTAGCCACTGCGCTAGGGCTAGCCATCGCCCGAGGGCTGCATGTGGCGTTAGCCGGTTTGGGCCTGGCCGCCCTATTTGTCGCCGCTCCGTGGCTTTTTGATGCTGTTCGTTATCTCGGTGCTGCCTACTTGATTTGGGTGGGCGTACAGCTGATTCGTAGCAAACGGCGCACCGATACTAACCACCCACAAGCATCGCTCGCCGGTAGCCATTACTTAGCCTGGAGACGGGGCCTTTTAACGAACCTGCTGAACCCAAAATCGCTGCTGTTTTGTTCGGTGTTATTACCCCAGTTCGTTCACACCCAACAGGGTGACGTTGCGCTTCAATTTACTCTATTGGGGGCTGTGCTAGTGGGCGTGGGGCTTTTGTACGATGCGCTATATGCCTGCTTGGGAGCGCAGATGCAACGCTGGTTTGCCAGCCATCAAAAAAGGCAAACACTGCAACGCTGGGTATTTGGAACGCTAATTATTGGCTTTGCCCTGAGGTTAGCCTCTTAAACTTAATCAGCAAAAAGCCTGCCTAGGCTGTAATGCCTGTCAGTTAAGGCTGACTGGCACTATCCCCTAGCTCCATATAACAAAGCGGCCACCTCC
>NZ_JABUZF010000056.1:0-770 GCF_014897885.1 Halomonas sp. 3D7M
TGAACCGCCCCGGTTATTCCGGAGACCGGTTTGTTTGAGTCAGGCAGCTTCACCCGACTCCTCCAATTGACGATAATACGTCCTTTCTCGTTCTGCTGGTGGAACGTTTCCTATGGGTTCCAGCAGTCGGCGATTGTTAAACCAGTCAACCCATCCCAGCGTGGCATACTCAACGGCATCTCGCCCTTTCCATGGTCCACGATGGTGAATCACCTCCGTTTTGAATAAGCCGATGATGGTCTCGGCCAGCGCATTGTCGTAGGAGTCACCGGTGGTGCCGACTGAGGCATCGATACCCTCATCAGCCATACGCTCTGTGTAGCGGATCGAGAGATATTGGCTTCCTCTATCACTATGGTGGATTAACCCTTGCCTGTGCTTTCGTGCCCACAGGGCTTGCTCCAGAGCGTCCAGTACCAATCCCGTTTTCATCGACGTTGCTACACGCCAACCCACGATACAGCGTGCATAAACATCGATAACGAACGCAACGTAAACGAAGCCAGACCAGGTAGCGACATACGTGAAATCGGCCACCCAAAGCTGATTAGGACGCATGGCCGTAAAGTCACGTTTCACTAAATCAGGTGCTCGTTTCTGGCCGGGATCACTGATCGTCGTGAAGGGGCGTTGGCCTCGCACCACGCCGCGAATTCCCAGGCGTCGCATGAGTCGCTCTACGGTGCAACGAGCAACATTAACGCCCTCACGGCGGAGTTGCCGCCAGACCTTACGAGCACCGTAGACGCAGAAGTTTTCTTCCCACACTC
>NZ_JABUZF010000058.1:0-2701 GCF_014897885.1 Halomonas sp. 3D7M
GCCCGAACCCGAACCGGAGCCCGACACCACACCCACGGCCATTGCGCTGGATGGCAACGTTATCAGGAACGGGGCTGCTGGAGCCGAAATTGGCAGCCTGCAGGTAGCTAGTGCCGATTCAGGTGGCACCTATGACTTTGAGCTGACGGGCGACGATCGCTTCGAAGTCGTCGACGGCAAGCTTAAGCTGCGTGACGGTGAGGCGCTAAGCGCCGATGAGAATGTCGAGCTTACTTTAACGGCCAGCAATAAAAGCGATGAAAGCATAAGCGAGACCTTGACTATAGGCTCCGGGTTCTTGACCACCGGCAGTGGACAAGATGTTATCCGTGCTGATGACGATGGCGCAACGCTTCGTGCTGGAGCGGGCGTTGACCAAATGCTCGGCGGTGCCGGGGACGATACCTTTGTGATTATCGGCGACGTCTCCAGTGGCGGCAAAGTCGATTCGACTGCCACAACAGATGCTTTGGGGTTCCCTATCTCAGAGCTTAATGGCAAAAACTTGAATGAAGACGCCGATGGTGGAGCAGGCGTGATCGAAGGCGGCGGCGGTGACAATACACTTTATGTCATCGGCAAGGCCGATCTAAGCAGCTATACACTAACGAATGTTTCCAAAGTCGAAATTCGCTCTGATGTGACATTTGACACGAGCCAACTGGAAGATTTTCTCACGCTGACCGGTGATGGAAGCAGCACACTGAGAATTCATAGCGATGAGCCAACCACCTTCACGCTGAAAGACGGCATCGACCTCTCCTTCATTGGTGAGCTTGAAATAGGAGAAGGCGTCACACTGGAAATTGACGACCTGGACAGCCTAGGCGGTGCACGCATCCTGAGCGGCTCGGGGACGTTAAAAACTGACACTGATCTGGGCAGCATGTCCGGCTATACGCTGACCTCCGAACTGGCTGTGAATGGCACAGATCCCAGCGAGGCTCGTATTGTCAACACCATTTCTCGTGAAGCCGATGATGACGGCGTTACTCGAGGTACTGAGGAAAATGATTACCTGATCGGTACCGCCGAAGACGACATCATCGATGGGCTGGGCGGTGACGATGTTCTGGTAGGTCTTGGCGGTCAGGATACTTACCAGATTTCTGGATCAGGCACCAAGACGATTATCGATAGCGGTCGCAACAGCACTCTGGATCTTTCACTCGCCGAGGGGGCTGCCAGTCTGGACCTCAGTGAAGGAGGTAGCATAGCGGGAGGAGTAGAAGCAGGAGGAGCCAGCATTCAGCTAGGCACCGGCACCGGCGCTACGGGGCTACAGCCACTGGATATCCTGCTGTCTCAGGATCTATCCGGCTCTTTCAGCGATGACCTCTCTACTATTCGTACGACAGGCTTCATCGATGACCTGATTAACGGTGTGCGTGAGATACAGCCAAACAGCACCTTCGGAGTCGCATCGTATGTCGACAAGCCGCTGTCGCCGTTTGGTGCAAACAGCGACTATGAGTATCGCACTGATGCTCCGCTATCTCTTGATCCGGAAGTGCTACGCCAGGCCTATGAGGAAATGGAAATATTGTCGGGTTCTGATGGCCCAGAGGCTCAACTAACATCGCTGTTGCAGATAGCCCTGCGTGCTGAAGACAGCTTGGCATACCATGAAGAAGGCAACATCGATATGGACGCCACAGGCATTGGCTATCGCCCCGATGCCCTGCGTGCTTTAGTGCTGCTCACGGATGCCAGCTATCACCAGGCCGGCGACGGCATCAGCCGCAATCCAGAGCTGGCGCCCAACAATGGTGACAAGATTCTAGACGGCGACCCCGCAGGCAGCGGAGAGGACTACCCTTCTATCGATCAAGTCAGGGAGGCCCTGGAAGAAAGCAGCATCTACCCTATCTTTGCGGTAACCCGCTATGAGGTTTCTACCTATGAGGAATTGGTCGATGAGCTAGGCTATGGTGCCGTGTTGGAATTGGAAAGTGATAGTTCCAACCTGGTGGAAGTGCTGACCTCGAGTCTAGAGGATTACCGCGCCGACTTTATCGCTGACCTAGTGGGCACGGTATACGCCGACGAACTCACTGGCAACTCTCTGGATAACACTATTCAGGGGGGAGCGGGTGACGACTGGATCTATGCTCTGGGCGGCGATAACCAGCTAAGCGGCGATGAAGATAGCGATACCTTTGTGCTGGGCTTTAGCGGCTCTTCGCGTGGCACCACCACCATCACCGACTTTGTGCACGATGAAGGAGACAAGATCGCCTTTGATAACGACGGCCTGATGACGTTCATCGATTCTGAACTGGACGGCGACACGCCGCTCCCAGAAGATAATTTCGTCGAGCGCAACACACTAGATGATCTTGTTGCCGACGATAATGGCAAGCTGATTCAGCTTCAGGAAGCTATCGACGAGACAACTATCAACGAAGAGGAAACCCTGGAGGATCTGGAAGGCTATCTCTTAGCATTCAATACAGATAGCGGCCACGGCGAGCTCTGGTATGATGATGACTGGAGTAGCGCTGCCGGCCGTGAGCAAGTTGCCGCGCTCTCTTCACTGGATGAACTGGCCCAGGTAACCGGCTTGGGTAAGGAGGATTTCTCACTCTACGCAGCCGAAATTGCTTGATTCATAGGCATAAACATACTGCTCCATACCTATTCGCCCCTGCTTTGTCAGGGGCCTTTTCCTTTCAAATCACCGGCACGCCATGCTGACGGT
>NZ_JABUZF010000057.1:0-2411 GCF_014897885.1 Halomonas sp. 3D7M
CCTGCCGCTGCGCCAAGTGCTCGCGCAGCACATGGCGGGTTAGGCCCAGCTCGTTGAAAATCATCGAAACGCGGTCGGCGTAAAAGCGGCCAGAGTACAGCTTAATATCCAGCAGCCAGTCCTCTTCTGGGGCTGGCTCGGCGGAGGGAAAGTAGAGCAACGTGGGCATTTCCGGCTCTTCCAGCTCCAGGCGTAGCTTCACGCCAAGGGTGGACTCCCCCGCCATATTGATCACCTGAACGCCTTTCAGCGCGAGCTCATTCAGCGAATCCGCAAAGTGGCCAGGGGCGTCGTACCAGAAGACAATCCGATGGCGGTCGGTGAAGAAGGCGTGTTGTAAGCCCTGCTGGAGTTGGTCGAGCTGCATCTAGCCTCCTTGCCGAATAATCAAGTTCAGAACTGCTTCCACCCGGTGCTTAAAGACATCTAGAGAAGGCATGTCGATATTTTCCCACTGTATATTTCCGTCTTTGGCAGTTTCAGCTAACTCATCTGCCGAAGTTTGCCCCTGGAGCGCCGCATCAAGCTTCATTTTAAGTGAATTGGGGCTGTCATCATTGCCCGAGGCTTGCTCCAGCGCAGCGCAATGCTGGTAAGGAGACTCTGGCTTCAATGCACATAACAACCAAGCTTCGGATTTAGGCCTAGGAATCATAGCTACGCCATGTGGAAAACCTTCCGCCTCAAAGCCTTGCAGCACGGAGTCATATTTCGTTTGCCAGTCACCACGCCCAGCAGATGCCGTGCCGTCACTATCGCGAAATAGCACCGCAATCACGTCGTCATCAATCTCATCAGCCAATACTTGTGCACACTGCGCTAATGCACGCGCATTATTAAAGTAGTAACTCGTTTCTTTAGCGCGTTTTTTACCCGGCAAACGGCTAGGCTTCTTGACGGCGGATGGCCTTGTCGCAACCAGGTGCTGCTCACTCACAAAGCTAACAAGTCCGGCTTGAAGGTGAGAGAACTCATAGCCCTGCACCCGTTCTACCCACTGATCCACCAGCCATGCCATTGGCCCCGGCTTAAACGTTTCCACGCTGCAGGTTTTTGCCGCTGGGTAGCACACGCCTATATCACTTGGGCCTTCGCCGCTTAGCAGCAGATGCATCCTTGCCCCCCTTAGCGCTAAGCGATTGAATTTCAGTGGCTAACTCCGTTAGCTGAGTATCAATAAACGCCTCACCCGGCCCCATAAACCGCAGTTTCTCAGCCAGTGAAGGTATTTCAAACAGACGTATTGACTGGGTCGCCCCTTTGGCATTTTTATACAGATAAATAACGCCCTGCTTGGCAACCTCGTCTTCCAGATAGTTGAGAATAACGGGGCTGTGTGTGGTCACCATCACTTGGTGTTCGCTCTCAACCAGTGCATCTACCAAAAACTCGACAAGCTCTGGGTTAATGCCGTTTTCAATTTCATCGAATAACAAAAAATGCTCATCAGACGCTAACTGTGAGAGCACCGCCAGTAGGCGTAGTAAACCATCGTTAACATGGCGCGCAGGCGTGTTCAGTACCTTGCCATTAAACTGCTCGGCAATATCTAAGTGTTTCCAACCAGAGCGGAGCGAGCGAGTATCAATACTGGCCAGTTGAGGGTAGGCATGCTGCAGTCTCTCCAACAGCCGCTGACGAACCTCACCACCCTGCTCGTGCAGATACGCCGATAGTTTTTGACCGCCCAAGCCTAAATGTCCTGCGGAATCTCGCGCACGTTGACGAAGATGTTCCGGCGAAAGTAAATCTAGTGAACGGATGTTTGTCAGCGACTCTTTTAACACCTGAAGCTCATGAACAAGGTGGTTGTGTTTGACACGAGACAGAATCGAGCCCTGATAATCAAACATGATGACTTGACTTTCTTGGCGCCAACTTACTGGGCCAAAGCCTCTGTCGAGAAAAAATTCGCCGTCTTCTACTTTTAGCAGTTGCTTTTCTCCGCTAATAACTTCTTCTTTTGTACAGCGCAGAGAATGACGATTAAAGCTAGCCGACCATTCGATCAAAACGTGCTCTTCCGTCTCAATCTGAACCGAAATGTCGATATTTTGCTTCGCTGTCAGCTTCGAACCCAGGTCTCGCGGCTCCCATTGGCGCTGTTCTAACCAGCCATCAATATCACCGCGCATCTGCTGCGAGATAAAATCCAACGCCTGAAGTACGGTCGATTTTCCCGCACCGTTAAGCCCCACCAAGCAGCTAAAACGCGACAAGCCTATTTCAAAATCAACCAACGATTTGAAATTATCGATACGTATGTGATGAATCATCTGGATGTCACCCCTATACAATTTGCGCTGCTGTCACCCATTAGGTTTGAAGCTCCACTTCCACCGCTGACTCATCCCCACAGTGAATGAAAAAGCACCCTTTGGCGGTACGCGAGGATGAGAGCTTAAACCAGC
>NZ_JABUZF010000063.1:0-27601 GCF_014897885.1 Halomonas sp. 3D7M
TCCACTGTTGCTGGGTAAGATCAGGGTACGCTCATGGAACATCAAGCCGATATGGCTGTGATCGCTGATAATGGCATCAATTATCCCCGATGTGCCTGCGGTATGGATATCGAGCTGAATGCCCGCATAGCGTTGGGTAAATTCATGCAGAGGGGACGCCACTAGGTCACTGACAAATCCTTCACCGACGGTGAGCGATATCTTGCCGGTTTCCATGCGTTGGTAGGATTCAAGTGAGGCAATAAAGCCTTCATCAAGAGCGCCGCGTCGTTCGCAGTACTCAAGCAGCATTTCGCCTACCGGGGTAGGCGAAATGCCGTCGCGATGACGCTCCATCAGGGTTGCCCCCAAGGCTTCTTCCAGCAAGGCAATTTGCCGGCTTACCGCCGAGGGGGCAATGTCCAAGCGCGCCGCTGCGCGGCGCACTGAGCCAGACTCAAGGGTAACGCGAAAGTAAACCAATCGCTGATGAGGAATATCCACTGGTAGCTGCTATGCCTCTGCACTGGCTCTGTATAAATCGTTACCCTAAGGGTCCCCAAGCCTCGTAGTTTTCTCTAAACCGATAATAACGCTATAGGTACTTAAGTAGTTTCTGCAGCTTATTCATATCGGCAGAGTCGCCCACTAGGCGGACTTCACCGGCTACCATGCCATCTAGAAATGCCTGTTGCGTCGGCTTTTTAAGGATTTTCAACGCGGCATCCTGATCGCGAAAACGAAGCTCAAGGTCTAGGTCAACGGGTAGCCCTTTGCCGGTATCAATGCCTTTCGGCGCCATTCGATAATACCGGGCAATGCTGAGGTCTTCCGTGGCAACGCCCCAGTCCAGACCGCGCATTCGCTCAAGTTGCTCACGAAAGCGCGGCTTGCGTCGCAGGGCTCTTTTAAGCAGTAAGCTCAGTAGCCACAGCGTCAGCTTGAGTTTCATTAGGAAACGGCGTCCTTAAGCGCTTTGCCCGGCTTGAACGCAACGTTTTTGCTGGCAGGAATCTGTAACGGCGCGCCAGTTTGGGGGTTTTTGCCAGTACGTGCGGCACGCTGGCGTACGGTAAACGTTCCAAAACCAATCAGAGCGACATCTTCGCCTTTGGCAACGCTGTTAGTGATTTCGTCCAAGATAACGTTCAGGACTTGGCCTGCTTTGTCTTTGGATAGATCAGCGCTTTCAGCAATTGCGGCTGCGAGTTCAGGTTTGCGCATAAAGGTATCTCCCTATGTGGAAATCAAGCGTAAGTTCATCTGTGTTGTTAGAAGCACTGCCCAGCTGGTTAACTTTTTTAGCCTAGTCGCTAAGGCGGCGAAAATCAGCCTAGCAGCGCAGGTGCTACTCTGGAAAGCTCCACTTTCCTTCTCACGCAGCTGCCTGTCAACGCAAATCCAATCAAACGACCGTCTTTATTTTCAGCAATCGCTGTCATTTCACCGCTTTCTCCCTCAATTCTCCACCGTGCTGGTGTGGTTACCGGTGGGTAGGCAACCACGGGTAGTAAGGGCGTTTTCACAATGACGGGCCACGCCCCAAAGCTGACGCTGGTTGGTTTTCCGGCGAGTGTTGACGCCAGCGCTTTTACGCTCGCCTGCAGGGGCTGCACGTACATAGCGTTAACTCCCTCAACGCAAGCCACATCGCCCAACGCAAATATGTTTGGTCGAGAGGTGCGTAGCTGGCGGTCAACCACAATACCGCGATGGCTAACCGTCAGCCCGGCTGCTTCGGCAAGTTGAGTGCGCGGAGCTAAACCCGTGGCGAGTAACACGATGTCGGCAGCATAAAGGTCGCCATTATCAAGACGAAGTGATAGGACGTCATCTACGTTAAGTGCCAGTGTTGTTAGGTTATGCCCTAAGGCAAGTTGGATGCCTGCCTCTTGGAAAGCATCCGCCAGCGCTTGGCCGAGTGGTTCTGGGAGCAGACGTTGCAGCGGGGTACTTTCTGGCGCAATGAGGGTGACTTGGTGGCCGCCAGCATGGAGATCATTGGCGAACTCGCAGCCCACCAGCCCAGCACCGACAACCGCGACACGTTTAGTAGGCGCTGCGCCTAATGCGGCATAAAAGCGGCGATATTCGTCTAAGTCGTTGATGGTGAAGCATCGTTTGGCGACACTTTCAGGCACGCTGAACGGCGTATGGGGCGCCGCACCAGTGGCTAGCACCAGATCGTTATAGTGGAGCTGTTGGCCATTACTGAGTTCTACGCATTGGTTATCCACATGCAGGTGTGCGACCTGGGTGTGGGTAATTAACTCAGCGTTCAGCTCTTCTGCGACGCCGCTGGCGTCACGTTGGGCGAGTTGGTCTGGCGTTAAGCGTTTCGCAAAGCCAGTAGAAAGCAGCGGTTTACTGTAATCATCGCCACTATCGGCACTGATAAGGGTAATGGCACGTGTATCGCCTTGTCGGCGTAGGGCGCGCGCAAGGCCAATCCCCGCCATGCCGGTGCCAATAATAATCAGTGCCGAATGGGAATATCGCGATATCTCGTGTGAGGGCATGCAGTCACCAAAAGTCGGCGGAACAAAAGCCTGTGAGGTCACCATGTTACACTAGCTTTCTGTGTATTGACCGCCTTGGAGACTTTGGTGATCGCCCCTACTGTTCGGCAAGCTTGCCTATTTCCTCATCGACTATTTCCTCACTGGCTCCCTGTTGCTGCGGCTCGTCCTGCAATGAGCGCTTCGTGGTGGCAGTGGGTGGCATCGACGGACTCCTTAACGACGCGGTTAACCGTCGCAGGCGGCACAAACGCATTTCGGGTGCAATTGTTACGTCAAACGATTGGCTTACCTCTGCGGGACGAAGCGCTAGCGCTGGGAATTGAACCGCGCCGCTATGCATGGCTGAGGGAAGTAGCGTTGTGTGTCGGCGATAAGCCCTGGGTAGTAGCACGCTCGGTAGCGCCACTTAGTCAATTACAAGGTAAGGGGTTAGAAGGGCTTGGCGAGCGTTCATTAGGCAGCTGGTTGTTTCAACAACCTGACCTGGTGCGTGGGCCACTCTACGCCACTCGCCATCAGCCACGCTTTGTCGCGGAACACTCTGCGTCGCTTTTAGACAGCGTATGGGGGCGGCGCTCAGTGTTTCAGCACAGTGGGCTATCGCTGTTAGTGCAGGAATACTTTTTATCGACCATGGCAGATGATCTTGCCCTGTCTTCGCGCTAGGCTATCGCCAGCGTTTTCTTTTTGAGAGGTAAGCATGGACCGTTCTCTGTTGAGGCCAACGGGATGGGCTCGGGTGGCTGATTTTTTACATTTAACGCGATTGGATCGCCCGATTGGTACTTGGCTATTGATGTGGCCCACCTTATGGGCATTGTGGATAGCAGCAGAGGGTGTGCCTGGGCGGAATGTTCTGCTGATCTTTATTGCTGGCGTTTATGTGATGCGCGCCGCGGGCTGCGTGGTTAATGATTACGCTGATCGTCATTTCGATGGCCATGTAAAGCGCACTAAACATCGTCCGCTAGCCACTGGTCGTATCAGTGAAACCGAGGCGCAGCTGCTGTTTATCGCGCTGGTAGCCACTGCTTTCATTTTAGTGCTATTGACCAATTGGTTTACGGTGCTGTTGTCGATAGGGGGTGTTGTATTAGCGTTCATTTACCCGTTTATGAAGCGCTACACCCATTTACCTCAGGTAGTGTTGGGGGCTGCGTTCTCTTGGGCGATCCCCATGGCATTCGGTGCGGTATTGGGTCATGTGCCGTTTGAAGCATGGCTATTGTTTAGCGCGAACGTGCTGTGGACCGTTGCCTACGATACCCAATACGCCATGGTCGATCGCGACGATGACCTGAAAATTGGCATCAAATCTACCGCGGTGCTGTTTGGTAGCGCTGATCGTCTGATCATTGGTGTACTGCAAGTGGCGGCACTTGGACTACTTGCCTGGGTAGGATGGCGTGTTGGTTTAGGTGGCTTTTTCTGGCTTGGGCTAGCCGCTATGGCCGCTACGTTTGTCCACCAACAACGCTTAATCGCTGGCCGTGAGCGCGACCGCTGCTTCCAAGCATTTCTTAATAATCATTGGTCTGGCTTGTTAATTTTTGCAGGTATTGCACTAAGTTGGTGGCCAATAACTGGCTAAATATCCTCTATGTCATAAAATTGTCATCGAGTCATGGTGTTATCGTCACTGACATGTCTTTGAACTGTTTTTTAAACTATTTTTTTAATTAGTTTTCATTGAACACCGTGAGGCCCTGGAATGACCGCCAAGACCGTTTTGATTGTCGATGATGAGGCGCCTATTCGCGAGATGATCGCAGTGGCGCTGGAAATGGCTGACTATCGCGTTCTTGAAGCGGATAACGCCCAGGATGCCCACGCGATGATGGTTGACCACCAGCCAGATCTGCTTTTGCTGGATTGGATGATGCCGGGCACCAGTGGTATTGAGCTTGCAAGGCGCTTAAAGCGTGAAGAAGCCACCGCCGAGGTGCCTATCATTATGCTGACCGCTAAAGGCGAAGAAGATAACAAGATTCAAGGGCTTGAGGCTGGGGCGGATGACTATATCACCAAGCCTTTCTCTCCCCGCGAACTGGTGGCGCGCTTAAAAGCAGTATTGCGACGTACTACCCCCCGAGGTGTCGAAGATCCTATTGAAATTAATGGCTTGCTATTAGACCCAGTGAGCCACCGTGTGAGTGCTTACGGTAAGGCGTTAGAAATGGGGCCGACGGAGTACCGTCTGCTGCAGTTTTTCATGACGCACCAAGAGCGCGCCTATACACGTAGCCAACTGCTCGATCAAGTGTGGGGCGGTAACGTATACGTTGAAGAGCGGACGGTAGATGTTCACATCCGACGTCTACGTAAGGCCTTAGGAGAAGCTCACCAGAGTCTCATTCAAACGGTGAGAGGCACTGGGTACCGTTTTTCCGCGCGGGTGTAACGGTGCGCCTGTGGAGCCGAGAACTATGGCGAATTGCGTGGCTGGCCGCTTTGGGCGCTTGTCTGGGGTGGTTGCTGGGTATGCCAGGTCTTGGAGTTGCTGCGGGGCTTGCCGTTTGTCTGGTGTATCAACTGCGCCAATTGCGAGCGCTCTTTAAGTGGTTAACGCTTCATCCTCATGATGAACCCCCTGCTGCGAGCGGCATGTGGGGCGAGCTTTTTGATCGCTTGTATCGCTACCAAAAGAGCCAACGGATTACTCAGAATCGCTTACGTGCCACCCTTGCACGTATTCAGGAATCATCCGAAGCGATGCGTGACAGTGTCGTTATGCTAGATCGACATGGCGACCTGGAGTGGTGGAACAGTGCCGCGACAGAAATGCTGGGCTTGCAAACAGCCCACGACCGTGGCCAGCACATTACCAACCTGCTTCGTGACCCGCGATTTATCAGCTACTTTAATGCACGTAAATACGGTGAGCCGCTGACCTTAACGTCGCCCATCGATGAACGGCATATCCTTCAATATCAAATTACTCTCTATGGTGATGATGAGCGCTTGGTAATGGCGCGAGATATTACCCGCTTGCATCGTTTAGAGCAGATGCGTCGTGACTTTGTCGCCAATGTTTCCCATGAACTACGCACACCGCTAACGGTATTGATGGGTTATTTAGAAACCTACAGCGACTTAAAAGAGCAACTTCCACCACGTTTGGGCCGAGGTATTGCTCAGATGGAAGAGCAGACGAAGCGTATGCAAAACTTAGTCAATGATCTGCTACTGCTCTCTCGGTTAGAAATTGATCAAGGTGGCGAGGATCATCATGCGTTGGCGTTAGGGCCAATGCTCGACGCCATTCGCCGCGATGCGCTAGCGCTCTCTAATCAACAGCACAGTGTTCAAGTCGCGCTTGAGAGCGATGCCCGTCTGATCGGCAGCGAGCAGGAACTGCATAGCGCTATTTCAAACCTAGTGTTTAACGCTGTGCGGTATACGCCAGAGGGTAGTCAGATAACACTTCGCTGGAAAACCATGCCCAATGGCAGTGCTTGTATTGAAGTTGACGACGATGGTGAGGGAATTGACCCTGTGCATATTCCACGCTTAACCGAGCGTTTCTATCGCGTTGATAAAGGGCGTAGTACCGCAACGGGTGGTACCGGGCTTGGTCTAGCGATTGTAAAGCATGTGTTGCTAAGACATGACGCATTGTTACAAATTGAATCTCGCCCTGGCGAAGGAGCCCTCTTTCGCTGTGTTTTTCCGTCTTCACGTGTTGTCAAAAGCGAGTCCGCCTCGCGCAATTCTGTTTAAGTACAAGTGATGTATAGGTGTGTCATGCTTGTCATACAAGTATGGTCACATAATACTCATGTGCCATTTCTAACCACTTTCCCTGCTTGATCTGCAAACGCTTTAAGCGCCCTTTCTATTATTTTTTATTGACTAAGTGTTTGTTTTGTTTGATTTTTTATATAATTTTTGATTTTTTGGCACATCGTCTGCAAGTGTCTTGGTACTTGGTAAGAGAGAAAACCATAGGATTTGGTAAGCCGAAAGGCCGTCTTTCTTACTATTTAAGCAGTACCTGAACAGCGATCTAGGAGACGGAACATGATGTCCAAGGAACTACTCAAGAAAGCTGGTATTTTAAGTGTAGCGTTCGGTTTAGTGGCTAGCCCTGCAGCATTCGCTCAAGAGCCAGCAGACCCCGCGAACAATATTTCCCCTGACGAGCAGCCTGTTGAGACTCAATCCGAAAGTACAACAGATTCAAGTGATTATGATAGCCAAGAGCTGACTCATGACGAAGGCGATAACGCCAGCGACATGGAACCTAGTTCAACTAGCCAGGACGATTCAGAGTCTGGCTATGACAGCACAGATGAGTTGCCTGAAGAAAATAGCGGAATGTAACATTAACTTTGGTTACTTATCTTTTCAAAAGGTACTATAACTCTTACGCTTACGGATGAGCTATTCAGAGGCATGGATGTCAAATTGCATGGATGCTCCTAGATTCAAGGATTGAATCTTTCGACGGTCAACACGCTAGTTAGGGTTAATTCCAAGGCTGGAGCCCCTCAAACGGATAGGAAGCTAGTGTTACGTATCGCGATACTAAGAGTGCTCAAGACCCCACTTCGGTGGGGTCTAATTTTTTGTGTATAGTATAATCATTGTTACGTTGCCCACTGTTTCTTGGTGTTAAAAATGCAATTATTCAGATGACACGTTTTGCGATTGGCAAAAGAAGGTACCTTGTATCATTGCATTGTCGGTTGCTCCATATAGCAAGGAGTTTTTATTTATGTTGTTGAAATCATTTGTTAAAAGCACTGTGGTTGTAGGCTTATCGTTGGGGCTTATCGCAAGTCCATTAGCGTTTGCACACTCTTCCATTGAGCTGAATCAAGGACGTGCTGAGAACCAAGAAATTATTCAACCTCAATCTCGTAACACATCGGGCCCTGCAACCTATTCAGCTAAAGATTTGATCAATGATAATGAGAATACTCTGATATATGCTCCTTCAAGCCGTGCCAGTGACGCTGATGATGACTCTAAAGAGCGAGCAGGTTATCGCGCTGAAGAACTCAACCGTGAAGAAGGTAGCAGTACACGCTGGTAAAGAGGGCGATGGTTAAACGTGTGTGACAAATAAGTTTTATAGCAAAAACCCCGCTTCGGCGGGGTTTTTGTGGTTAAGACGGTGATCGATTGATCCTGTTAATGCTGGTGATGGCGGTCAGCGGCGGTGCTTCCTTCTTGGGCGCTTTGAACCCAAACTTCTATTTCAATAGCGTCTTGCTGGGCAAATTCGAGCGTGATGGGAAACCGGTCACCTTCTGCCAATGGCTGATGTAATCCCATTAGCATTAAGTGATAGCCGCCACCTGGGCGCATTGTTAGCGTTTCATCTTTAGCGATTTCGATAGCACTGACGTGGCGCATTTTCATCATATCGCCTTCCATCTGCATATCATGTAGCTCAACACTTTCGCTCACAGGTGTCTGCGCGCTGACCAGTGTGACGGACTCTGTATGAGCCGTAATATCCAGATAAGCGGCACCATTTGCCACACCGGGGGGAGTTGGCGTGGCAAAAGGATGAGCGATCCTTAACTGGTCGGTTTGAACGTCGTGAGCCGACGCGAAAGAGATTGAGCCAGTGAGGAGAGCCGTCAACCAGAGTGCGCGGGTCAGCATGGTCGTATTCCTTGTAGGGGCCTTATCTTCTTAACAAGGCTTATGCTTAATCTTGAGAATAATAGTGAAGCCAAACAACCTTAAGGTAACAAATAGGTTGTGTCAGCGTTATAGCGATTAAGCCATCAGCGATGAGGCGTAATGTCGCGCGTGCCGCGGTAGTGGTCGTCCCACATTAAGACGGCACCTGCCACCGCGCCGGGAATTAAGAACAGGTTGGCGAGAGGAATCCAGGTCACTAACATGATCAACCCGCCGTAGGTGAGGCTTGGCCACCACCGTTGCGATAATCGTGTACGCATATCGCGAAACGTAACCTTATTGTTATCCATAGGATAATCTAAATAAGTGATTGCCATGATCCACGCGGAAAAAAGGATCCACAAAATAGGCGCTATCAGGTTCAGGCCAGGTATCCAGCTAATGATAAACAGTATCACCATGCGTGGCAGAATATAACCGAGTTTGACTAGCTCACGACCCAAGGCATCGACGGCGGTTTTAGCGAGTCCGCGGTCATCCAGGGGTTCACGTCCTGTTGCTTGGCGCTCTACCTTCGCGGCTAAAAAACCATAGAAAGGTGCGGCGATTAAGTGGGTGACCAGGGTGAAGGTAAAAAAGATCACCAGCAGTAGGCTGATAAAGAACAGTGGCCAGATTAGCCATGAGAGCCACTCAAGCCAGCTTGGCACCATTGTCATCGCACTGTCTAGCCAGCCAGAAAAGCGGCTGACCACGAAACTGAGCATGCTGGCATAAACGATTATATTGACCACGATAGGTAGGAAAATATAGCGCCGCAGACCTTTCTGGTAGACCAAGCGAGTGCCTCGACTCAGCGCTGTCATCGCATCCAACATGTTTGCTCCTTAGAAAAAACGCCCAGAGGGGATATCTGGGCGTATTGCAGGAGGAATCGCGTGCTAGGTCAAGATTTTTTAAGTACCTGCGGGTCGATCGTGTCGGGATCGCTATGGCGAATATCTAACCCTTTGACCAAGTAGACAACGTACTCCGCCAGGTTGTTGGCATGATCACCCACGCGTTCTAAGGCACGTAGCACCCACATAATGCTAAGTACGGAGCTAATCGAACGTGAGTCTTCCATCATAAAGGTCATCAGCGAACGCATGGCGCTACCATACTCATCGTCAACGAACTCATCTTCGCGCACAACTTGCATTGCAAGATCAGTATCAAAACGCGCAAAAGCGGTAAGTGAATCGCGAAGCATTTTACGCACGTGCTCGCTGATATGGCGTACTTCGACTAAACCACGAATACTGCCGCTACTTTCGCTCAACAGTAGTGCATTTCGAGCAATTTTGCTGGCTTCATCGCCGATACGCTCAAGGTCAGAAGTTGCGCGAATAACCGCCAGCACTAAGCGCAAATCGGAAGCTGCGGGCTGACGACGCGCTAATACCCGCGTACATTCATCGTCAATTTGCAGCTGCAGGTCGTTCACTTGGCGGTCATTGTCGCGCACTTTCTCAGCAAGACGGCTATCACCTTCCAGTAGCGCAAAAACAGCATCTTGCACTTGTTTTTCCACCAGACCGCCCATGGCCATCAGGTGGGTTTTTAGCTCCTCCAGCTCTTGGTTGAACTGGCGAGAGATATGTTGGCTGTGGCTATCGCTCGTAATATCCATTGAGCACTCCTGACGTGATGTCTTTGGGGCCTAGGTGATGCGGCCGGTGATGTAGTTTTCGGTGCGTTGTAAACGCGGGTTGGTGAACACTTGATCCGTTGGCCCGTACTCAACGAGTTCACCGTGCTGCAAAAAAGCCGTGTAGTCAGAAACCCGCGCGGCTTGCTGCATATTGTGGGTAACCAGCACTAGCGTTAGCTGTGATTTAAGGTTACGAATCAGCTCTTCAATTTTCAGCGTTGAGATCGGGTCTAAGGCTGACGCTGGTTCATCAAGTAGCAGTACATCCGGCTGTACGGCAAGCGTACGAGCAATGACCAAGCGCTGCTGCTGGCCGCCAGATAGCTGCCAGGCCGATCGGTGCAGACGATCTTTAACCTCATCCCACAGTGCTGCCGATGTCAGTGCCCATTCGATAATGTCGTCTCGCTTCCGCTTGGGTAAGCGTTGCTGTAAACGCAGGCCAAAGGCCACGTTTTCATAAATCGACATAGGGAAAGGGTTGGGTGTTTGAAACACCATCCCAACGCGCCGTCGCAACTCGGTAACATTCATGTCCGGGGCATGAATATCCTGACCTTCAAGCTGAATATGGCCACTGTGTGTTACCGATTCATTAAGGTCGTGCAGTCGGTTAATCGCGCGTAGCAGCGTTGACTTTCCACAGCCTGAAGGGCCAATAAAGGCCGTTACACGGTGGCGTGGTAGGTCTAATGTTAGATCGCGCAACGCCATTTTCCCCGCATAAGCGAGGTGAAACTTTGCAATGCTCAAGCAGCGCTGTTCGGCAGAAAAACGCGCCACGGGTGCGAGAGCCGCATTGTTGGACGATAAAGACGCTAACATTCGTTTCCTCGCTGACGCCTCAGATAATGACGCAGAAATATGGCAGTTAGATTAAGCACGAGTACGATTAATACCAGCAGCAGCGCAGTGGCGAAAACCAGCGGAATGGCGGCCTGCACATCTTCACCATGAAAGGCGGTATCAAATAAATGATAGCCGAGGTGCATAAACTTGCGCTCTAGATGAAGGTAGGGAAACTCACCATCTACAGGCATTTGCGGCGCTAGCTTGGCAACGCCCACTAGCATTAGCGGCGCCACTTCGCCTGCGGCTCTGGCGACGGCTAAAATCATCCCCGTTAGCATGGCGGGCGTTGCCATGGGCAACACCACCCGCGTTAACATTTCTAAACGTGTCGCCCCCAGTGCAACGGCACCTTCCCGCTGGGCATCGGGTATGCGTGCTAGCCCTTCTTCGGTAGCGACAATCACCACAGGTAACGTGAGCAAGGCAAGTGTTAGCGAGGCCCAAAGAAGGCCGCCGGTTCCAAATGTGGGTGAGGGCAGTTCATCGCTAAAAAACCAGCTGTCGATAGAGCCGCCTACTCCGTATACAAATACCCCAAGGCCAAACACGCCATAAACGATTGAGGGCACACCTGCCAGGTTGCGTACGCCAATGCGAACTAAGCGCGTTAAGCGGTTTTGGTGAGCGATTTCGTTTAAGTAAATGGCAGCGAGAACCCCAAACGGAGTAACGATTACTGACATCAGAATGACCATTAAGACAGTGCCAAAAATGGCTGGCCAGACACCTCCGCCAGTATTTGCGGCGCGTGGCCCTTCACTTAGAAATTGCCAGATGCGTTGCCCCCAGGCGATGGTTTTTTGTCCCCATGACATAGCATTTGGTGATTGAAAGTAGGTAACACTTGCCAGCGGCTGGCGAAGTATTTGACCATCGGCGGTGGCTAGCACTAACGTGCCAGGGGGCCGCTGGTTGACGGGCAAGGCAAGCGCATCCTGGATGAAGGCCCAGGCAGCTTGTTCTGTTAACCGTTGATCGCCACTCTCCAGCGTCATTAAGCGACCTATAAAATCACCCCATGGGGTGCGCGTTAAGCGGATAAGGTCGGTTGGCTCGGCCTGTTGGCTAATCTCATCAATGGCAATCCACTGCCAGTTGCTTCCTGTAATATCCTGATTACCAGTGAAATAGAGCCGTTCTGACCCTGCTCCTTTGGGCAGCGTCGTTTCACGAACTGACTGCCCAATGACGATGTCGCCTGACTTGAGGGTAACTTCCTCTAACGGCGCTGGCCAAAAATGCCCTAACCCCCGAATCGTCAGCAGCGTTAATAATGCTGCCAACATTAATAACGAAAGCGCCACACAGGCAGCACAAAGCCAAGGCCAGAGCCCGCTGCCGCTCATTTTTAAAAAATCAACGTTTGAAAAAACAGCCCGCTGCCAACGCATTAGAGTGTGCTCCCTAAGCGTTGATAGCGTCGGCGCAAGCGCTGTCTGACAATTTCAGCCAGGGTGTTCACCACAAAGGTAAAAATGAACAAGGCCAACGCCGCCAGTATCAGTAAGTGATAGGTCAGCCCACCTGGAGATGCCTCGGGAAGCTCAATGGCGATAGAGGCTGATAGCGAACGCAGCCCTTCAAACGGACTGGCACTCAAGAGCGCGGTGTTACCGCTGGCCATTAACACAATCATGGTTTCGCCCACGGCGCGGCCAGCGCCAATCATCACCGCTGAAAAGACCCCAGGACCTGCCGTGGGTAGGGCAACTTTCCACAGTGCTTGCCAGCGACTAGCGCCTAGCGCTTGAGCACCTTCCATTAAGGTAGGGGGCACATCGGCAAGTGCATCTTCCGCGAGTGAATAAATACTGGGAATCACCGCAAATCCCATCGCAATGCCTACAATCAATGCATTTCGAGTGGCGTAATCAAGACCATAACGTTGATCCAGCAAGCGTCGCAGGTCGCCGCCAAGCCAGTGTTGTTCAATGATGGGAGCAATCCATATAGCCAGTACAGCCATGCCAGCCAACCAGGGGATCAGCCATAAGCCTGCCCAAGAAAGCGGTAGTCGTTGACGAACGTGGGCGGCCGTCCGATACCATAGATATCCCGCTAAGGCTGCGCTAAGAGGTAGCCAAATAATGATCATCAAGGCACTAGCCAGGTTTCGTTCCACCCAGGGGGCGAGTAATAAACCGGCAATGAAACCGATGACAACGCCAGGCACTGCTTCCATCAACTCAAGCGTTGGCTTCAAACGGCTACGGAGTCGTGCTGACATGAATAGTGCAGAGTACATTGCCGCGCCCAGGGCAATAGGCGTTGCGAATAGCATGGCCGCCAGTGCCGCTTTTAACGTTCCCCAGGCAAGGGGCGAGAGTTTAGCGAGGCTGAACGTGTCGCCAAAGGCGAGCAAGGGTAGCGTTTCCCAAAAAAGGAACACACCAATCGCTAAAATTGCCAACAAAACACCGATGCCACCGGCGGTGATAAGCCCGGTAGCAAGTCGGTCTTGTATATGGCGCAGCGGCTGACGCGAGAAGGGTAGCCGAGGAGGAATCATGTCGACATCATAGAAAAGCGAAAGCCATCACGAAAATAAGCATGCATGGTCAAGTCTCCTTACCCTATCGTTTGTTTATGACAATTAAATGACAGTTCACAGGTGTTGGCGCTGAGCATCACGCAGGTGATTGGGCAGCGGCACAAAGCCAGCTGCTTTGACAATTTGCTGACCCTCTTCGGAAAAGATAAGTGTCAGGAAGGCTTGCTCCACAGGTGGCAATGACTCGCCGGGTGGCAGGTTAACGTAAAGATAGAGATCGCGTGATAATGGGTACTTTCCTTGCTGAATAGAGCGTTCGTTGGGCGCAACGGCAGCGCCGGATTCATCGACTAGGCGCAGTGCGCGCACCATTGGGTTTAAATGGTTGTAGCCTGCATAGCCCATGGCATTGAAGGACTCTCCTACCGCAGCAATGACCGCCGATGAGCCTGGGTGTTCACTGATATCTAGGCGGAACTCGCCATCGCACAGGGCTCTTGCCTGAAAGAGGCCATGAGTACCTGACGCTAGGTTACGGCCATGCAGGGCTATTTGGCCATAGGGCCAATCCGTCGCCGGGATCAGCGTACTCCAGCGCCGGATGGGGTGGGGGGCACCGCAAGCGAGGCTAGTTGAAAAAATCGCATCGACTTGTTGGAGTGTCAGGGTATCCAATGGGTTATGGCGATGTACCGCCACGACTAATGCGTCCCGAGCAACACGAAGTTCAAGCGGTGGGTAACCGTAGCGGTCAATAAACTGCTGGCGTTCTGCATGGGTCATGGGACGTGACATCGGCCCTAGGCGAGTGGTGCCAGCCACTAAGGCAGTTGGCGCGCTGGCTGAGCCGCCGGCCTGAAATTGCAGGTTGATATCCGGGTGGCGGGCGCTTAAGGCTTCGCCCCAGCGCAGCACTAAGCCTGCCATGGTGTCAGAACCGACGGCACCTAACGTGCCGCTCACCGAAGTTGGCTGCCCCCAGGCAAGCGTGCCTGCCATTAAAAGCCAGCCAGTCAGAAGCAGTAGCAGTTGATGTTTGCTCACACGTCGTAAATTGTAACGCTTCAAACGACACCCCTCTTGTGATTAACTATTACCAGCCTATTGCGATGCAGCAACATCACAACAATAACCTTTTGAAGCGACCACCTTATGACACCGCTGGACACCGATTTGGACGATGTACCTGCTCCGCAGGGGCAGCTCACCTTAAAGTTACTGGCTTCTCGGCAAGATACCAATCTCTATGGTGATATTCCGGGGGGTTGGTTAGTCAATCAGATGGATCAAGCCGCCGAATTAGCCGCGGGCCGAGAGGCAGGCGGTCGCACAGCGACCGTGGCTATCGAAGCGATGGATTTTTTAAGCCCGGTACGCGTGGGTTCTATGGTAAGTGTCTATACCTGCGTGCGGGAAATAGGCCATAGCTCAATTAAGATTGATGTTGAGGTATGGGTGCGTCCACCTCAGGGTCGCCATTTGGAAGAGCGGCAGAAAGTCACCGAAGCGCGTTTTGTGATGGTAGCGTTGGATGATAATGGGCGTATCCGTGCGGTGCATAGCTGAGAGATTGGTTGACCATTAACATCGCAAAAGGGCGCCTTGGCGCCCTTTGTTGTGTCGCTACTAAAAGTTGGCGAAATTCCTAGACGCCGACATTGTCGCGGTTTTTCAGGTAGGCGTATTCGCCGACATCGCTGAATGGGCGCAGTAATTTCTGGAAGGCTGAGTAAGAGTCATAAACACGGCGAGACTCTTCGTCACTGTCTACTTGGCGCTGGATCGCGGCTTTTGAAGATTCATACAGCGCTGCCATCACGTCGTCTGGGAAGGTACGCAGTTGAACACCATGTTCATCGACCAGCGTTTCCAATGCCTGAGCGTTACGGAAGGCAAATTCGCTGATCATGGCGAGGTTAGAGGCGCGCGCAGCCTCACGGATAACGTCTTGCAGATCTTCTGGCAGGGAATTCCAAGCGTCTAAATTGACCGTGCCTTCCAGTACGGCTGTCGGCTCGTTCCAGGCGGAGGTGTAGTAGTAATCCGCTACTTGGTGAAGGCCAAACGCCATATCATTGTAAGGCCCGACCCAGTCCGCTGCATCAAGTGCGCCGGTTTGCAGCGAGGTGAAGATTTCTGAGCCCGCCATAGTGACGGTACTGACGCCAATGCCGTTCATCGCTTCGCCAGCAAGGCCTGGCAGGCGAAGTTTTAGGCCCTGCATATCGTCTAGGGAGTTAATCTCTTTTTTGAACCAGCCGCCCATTTGCGTGCCGGTATTACCGACAGCGAAAGGCTTCAGGTTGTGGTTGGCGTAGATTTCATCCCACAGTTCCTGGCCGCCACCGTTATACAGCCACGCATTCATTTCGGTGGTGTTCATGCCAAACGGCACAGCAGTGAAAAACTGTGAGGCCGCGACCTTGCCGCGCCAGTAGTAGGATGCGGAATGCCCCATCTCTGCGGTACCCGCAGCGACCGCATCGAACACCTCAAGTGCAGGCACAAGCTCACCAGCACCGTGTACACGAATGCGCATGCGGCCATTGGAGAGCTGCTCGACCCGACGCGCGAAGTCATTGGCACCTGTGCCAAGCGCTGGGAAGTTTTTCGGCCAGGAGGTCACCATATCCCAGGTGTAGGTTTCGTTGGCGCTAGCAGTGGAAACAAAAGGCGCAGCAGCGACACCGGCGGCACCGAAGCCGGCGGTTTTTAGAAATTGGCGGCGTTGCATGGCGGGCATAACTCCGAAATTATCTGATGTTTTTTTATTAACGCGCAGTGAGCGCAGTGTCCATCAGCCAGTATGCGCTAAGCAGGTTTTAATCGGCAAGTACCCGCCTACAGCTTTACGCTTACGTTAACACCGCTCAAAGTGGGGTGAGTTTGGCAAACCCTAGTACGAGCCATTTCACCCCTTCACCTTCAAAGCTGACCTGTACGCGGGCGCGGGCACCTTCACCTTCCGCGTTTAAAATGATGCCTTCGCCAAACACCGGATGCATTACCCGCTGGCCAACATGCAGGGCAGGTAGGTCGCCGTCGCTTTCAACCCGCTGTTGCGCAAAACTTGAGCGTGAAGCGGTAACGGGGCGGGAAATATGGCCACGTAGGCGGACTTCTTCCAATAAATGGGGGGGAAGTTCGCGTAGAAAGCGCGATGGCCTGGGGAATACTTCTTTGCCATGCAGGCGGCGGGTTTCGGCATGGGTCAGGTAGAGTTTCTGCATCGCGCGGGTAACGCCGACATAGCAAAGTCGTCTTTCCTCTTCGAGCCGCCCTGGCTCTTCGATCGACATTTTATGAGGAAACAGGCCCTCTTCAACGCCGGCAATAAACACCACGGGAAACTCCAAGCCCTTAGCAGAGTGCAGGGTCATCAGCTGCACGCTGTCTTCAAACTCATCGGCTTCATGGTCGCCGGCATTAAGTGCCGCTTCGGAAAGAAATGCTTCCAGCGCTGCCATGCCTTCGCCTGCCTCAGGGGTCTCGAAGGCATCGCCATGGGTAAAGGCGCGCGCAGCTGTCACCAGCTCTTCCAGGTTTTCCACGCGCGCTTGGCCTTTTTCGCCGCGCTCGCTCTTGTGATGCTCGATCAGGCCGGTATGCGTGGTGATGTGGTCGATAATTTCATGCAGCGGCAGGCCAGATGCATCGTTGTCTAATTGCTCAATGAGGTTGGCAAATGTCTGCACCGCGTTGGCTGCACGGCCTTTTAGCGAGCCGTCTTGAATGGCATCGTGCAGCGCCTGCCACAGAGAAATGCTTTGTTCTCGGGCACGGTGGCGCACAATCTCTACCGTACGGGTGCCTATCCCGCGGGTAGGCACGTTAATCACGCGCTCCAGAGAGGCGTCGTCATCACGATTAAGCAGTAGGCGCAGGTACGCTAGGGCATTTTTGATCTCTAAGCGCTCATAAAAGCGGTGCCCCCCGTAAATACGGTAGGGCATACCTTGGCGGATCAGCGTCTCTTCCAGTAAGCGCGATTGAGCATTGGAGCGGTAAAGAATGGCAACATCGCGGCGATTAAACCCTTCATCGACCTTTTCTTTGATGGTATCGACGATATAGCGGGCTTCTTCTAAGTCGTTAAACCCGGCGTAAACAGAAATAGGGTCGCCTTCGACACCGTCAGTCCATAGGTTTTTACCCAGCCGCTCACTGTTATGACTGATCAGCGTGTTAGCGGCCTCCAGAATCGCGCTTGTGGAGCGGTAGTTCTGCTCTAGGCGTACGGTGTGAGTGTTAGGGAACTCCTCCTCAAAGCGGCGAATATTTTCCACTTTGGCGCCGCGCCAACCGTAAATTGACTGGTCATCGTCACCGACGGCGGTCATCGGTGTTTGTAGCCCAGTGAGTAGTTTTAACCACGCGTATTGCAGCGTATTGGTGTCCTGAAACTCATCGACCAATACATGACCAAAGCGCTCGCGGTAATGATTTAGCAACGGCGGGTTGTCACGCAACAGTTCTAGGCTGCGCAGTAGCAGTTCACCGAAGTCCACTAAGCCGCCGCGTTCGCAGATAAATTGGTAGCGCTCATAAAGCTCTACCATCTGGCCAAGATAACCATCGCCGTCCACGTTGACTTGGTGGGGGCGAAGTCCTTCCTCTTTGCAGCCAGAGATAAAGCCTTGCACCTGGCGGGGCGGGAAGCGCTCATCATCGATGGAATAATCTTTGAGCATCCGTTTTACCAGCCGTAACTGGTCATCGGAGTCGATGATTTGGAAGTGCTGTGGCAGCCGGGCATCCTGCCAGTGAGTGCGCAGTAGGCGATGAGCAATAGAGTGAAACGTGCCAACCCATACATGGCGCATGGAGATGCTCAGCAGGGCTTCCAGACGAGTGCGCATTTCCCGCGCGGCCTTGTTGGTAAACGTGACCGCCAGCAGGGCATACGGCGAAAGCCCTTCGGCCTGCATTAGCCAAGCAATGCGATGAACCAGCACGCGGGTTTTACCGGATCCGGCACCCGCCAGTACCAGTAAGTTACCCTGGGGTGCGCTTACTGCCTCGCGCTGGGCAGGGTTGAGCTGATCAAGTATCGCCGTGACGTCGTCCATATAAGCCGCTGCCGGTTCGAAAAATGGGCGGCCAGTTTAGCACAGCCAGTGAACTGGCTGTGCATACAGTCGAATGGACAGCTACGGTTCTTCAGGGTAACGCAGCGTATTCAGGCTCTTTTTGACGGCTTTTAGCTGCTCAGCAAGCCTCGGGCCGCGCGTTTTGGCAACGCCAACGGCGAGGACGTCGATAAGCACCAAATGGGCGATTCGTGAGCTAAGCGGCGTGTAGATTTCGGTATCTTCATGCACATCGATATACAACGGCAGGCTCACTTCGCCGGCCAGCGGTGAGTCACTCGGGCACAGGCCAATAACGGTAGCGCCTGCTTCGCGCGCTAAGCGAACGCTAGCGACCAGTGCTTTAGTGCGGCCAGTTTGTGAGATGGCGACCACCACATCACCCTCTTTTAGCGTGACCGCCGACATATTTTGCATATGCGGGTCCGCATAAGCGGAGGTCGATATCTGCAGGCGGAAGAACTTGTGCTGGGCATCGAAAGCCACGGCACCGGAGGCCCCAAAGCCATAGAACTCAACGCGGTTTGCCATGGCGAGAGCGTTGACTGCACGCCCGAGGGCATCATTATCAAGCCGGTCGCGCACCGATAAAAGTGTGCCCACGGTGGAGTCGAAAATGCTATGGGAAAATTCGGCAACCGAGTCGCTATCGTTCATCGAGAACTGGGCAAACTGACTACCACTGGCCAGCATCTGGGCAAGTTGGAGTTTAAAGTCCTGAAACCCATTACAGCCGAGTGCGCGACAGAAGCGCACGACGGTGGGCTCGCTAACTTTAGCCTCTGTTGCGAGGTCGACAATCCGCATATGGATGACCTCGTCTGGGTTGCGCAGTACGAACCGCGCAACCTTTTGCTCGGAGCGACGAAAGTGCTCCATGCGGCGTCTCATTTCATCGAACAGGGCGCGGCTCACATTAAGCTCCTTAAATTCTCTTTAGTACTTATGCAGACACAGTATAAATGCGATTGACTCATGCGTTTAAATGCCGTTAGGGCATTTCAGCTGGATTCGTCATCATTTTGTCAAGTAGGTTATAGTAAGAAGTGAAGTGCCGCACTGCATCATTTAAATAAACAGTCGTCACGGATGCAGGTGGACGTAGGCATATTCACCTGGAGGAACGTCGATTATGAGAAACGTCGAACGAATCACCTCGGTAAAAAGCGAACTGCTCGACATCTTTATGAGTATGGAAGTGGATGAGCATGTTGAGCGTCGGCGCAGTGCCGCCCAGCGCAGCCTAAGGGCGCGTAGGGGCATCGAGCTGCATCGGGAGTTTCAGAAGTTATCGCGAGATATCGCCCCGATGCCAGACGATGACGAGCAGCAAGAGAGCGAACTGCATTAAAAAAGTGCACTAAAGAGTGCACTTAAAAGGTAGGCTCAAAAAGTATACCTAAGGATTGTAGGACGCTGAAGCAGATCCGCCCCGCTCATGCGCAGGGCGGCACTGCTCAATAGTGCTGATTGTCAGTAAGGGTTTAGAGTAGCCCTGTGACGAACACTGCAATAACGCCTGCGGGCGCTATAAAGCGCGCGATGACGTTCCATACGCTAACGCCTGTGGACGAAAGCCCCAGCTCAGCCTCTACACTGTCACGCTTCAAACACCACGCAACAAATATAATTGCCCCCAGCCCGGTTAATGGCAGCAAGATCTTGCTGGTAAACGTATCGAGTAGATCGAAAATATTAAGGCCGAAGAAAAGCACCTCAGACCACACGTTAAACGACAACAATGCGGCGACACCGAGTACCCAGACGCCAATCCCACTTGTTAAGGTAGCGGTGACACGAGACATTGTAGTGCGCTCTTCAAGCATTTCTACCGTCGGTTCCAGCAGGGAAATCGCTGACGTTAAGGCAGCAAAGGTCAGCAGTAAGAAAAACATCAAGCCCAAAATTGTACCGCCAGCCATATTGCCGAAAGCTAATGGTAACGTGACAAAAATCAAACCTGGGCCTTCTCCAGCGCTGAGCCCATTAGCAAATACGATCGGAAAGATTGCTAAGCCCGCCAACAGCGCGATCGCCGTATCCAGAATAATAACGGTGCGTGCGGTACTGATCAGGTTAACGTCTTCGCCTAGGTAGGAACCGTAGGCCATCATAATGCCCATACCCAGCGATAGGGTGAAGAACGCTTGGCCCATGGCAGCGAGTACAACACCGCCGTCAAGTGCATCCCAATCCGGGCTGAACATAAAGGCTAGCGCTTCACCAAAATAGCCGCTGGTCATGCCGTAGCCCACCAGTATCAGCATTAATACCACCAGAGCTGGCATCAACAGTCGTGCTGCGCTCTCAAGGCCCTTGGTTACGCCACGCGCAACGATCCCAATGACGAGCGCCATAAAGGCTGTATGCCAAAGCAGCAGGGTCGTCGGGCTAGCCAACATGCCGCCAAAAAGGCCACTAATGGCGTCAGCATCTTGGCCGTTAAACGTTCCAATGACGGAACTAAGGGTGTAGTTCAGCGACCAGCCGCCAATGACGCTGTAAAAAGACAGAATCAGGAACGCCGCTAATACGCCACTCACACCGATTAACGCCCACGCCTTGGATTTACCATGATCGGCTGCTAGGTCCGCCATAGTGTTGATTGGATTTTTCTGGCCACGACGACCAATCATCCATTCAGCCACCAAAATGGGCAGGCCCACCAACGCTACGCAAGCAAGGTAGACAAGCACGAAAGCTGCCCCACCACTGTCGCCCACCATGTAAGAAAAGCGCCAAATGTTGCCAAGGCCAACGGCTGAACCAGCGGCCGCTAGCACAAACCCCATGCGCGATGACCACTGTGCATGTGCAAGTTTTGCCATGAAATCACCTGTTTAGTTAATTGTAATAAGGCGTTATAAGCCTAATGTGCTGATTTTCGGAAAAGAGAAATGTTCTAACGTTATTTTCCGAAAGTACGCGCAATTTATCCGATCATGGTGGGGGTTGCCAGTCAGTTAGCCTAAAAAGATCGGTCAAAACAGTTGGCTCTGCTTATCGTCGGCGAATGACGCAAGCGCTGGCAAAGTGATGCGTTGTTGAACTTCATGGTACAAACAGCGCGCCAGTTCTGGTGACGCTCGGTTATCAGCAGTATGCACAAATAAGAAAGGGGTTTTCCCCTGACTTATCCACAGGATGAGCCTGTCTGTCCACGGCGTGAAGTAGTCCCTATTAATTGTTTTGTCAATATGACCAATAAAGCGAATGACTGGATAATTTGCTGTAGAAAGCACGTGTAGCGGGAGTTTCGGCTTTTCTTGCTGAGCATGCGCTAGGCCAGGATGGTCGTTGACGGGTGTTGAAAACAGCGGGCGAACATCGAGCATCACGCGGTTAGCTGAATAAGTTATTAACAAGCGGTTCAGGGCTTTTTCAGCGTCTCCTTTAAGGAAAAAAGCGGGGTGGCGTACCTCTACTGCGCAAGGCAAGTGGGTCGGCCATTGAGCAAGTAGTGCTTCTAGTTGTGACAGCTCCGAAGGGCCAAAATCACGTGGTAGCTGAACCATGGTAGGACCAAGGCGATCATGCAGTGGCGTGAGTGCTTCGAGAAACGCCCAGGCATTTTCTGGCTGGGTTAAACGCTGGTCATGGGTGACTGTGGCGGGAAGTTTAAAGCAGAAACGAAAATGAGGCGGTATTTGCCGCGCCCACGCGGCCACCGTTTCTGCCTTTGGTGCGCCGCTATAAAACGTTGTATTGCCCTCAACGCTTGAAAAGACCGCCGAATAATCGCTTAACAGGTCAGTTTTGGCATGCCTTGGATAAAGAGTGCCAAGCCAATCCTGATTGGCCCACATGGGCAGACCAAGGTAAAGCGGTAGCGTCATGTTAAGGCCTTTCGTGGTTATCTTTATACTAGTGTAACTGTTTCATAGAAGCGTTCAGGTGCTTTTCTAGGGCACTGTTTCTAGAACATTGTTTCTAGGGCATTGTTTTTAGGAAATTGTTGCGACGATTAAATAGACAAGAACGGCTTGGATGAGCATTGGCGCCAATCAGTACTGCTCTCGGAGAATGAGCAAAAAAGTGCATAGTGTTCCTCCAAGAACTGCATAGTGAAGGCTGGGGGAAGCCTCTAGGGTTAGACGTACCTCATAAGTAATAAAAAGGTAACGACCCATGACTGCATATCGCTCCCCCTCCGACTGGCAGGCTTTCGTCGAGAGTTGTATCGACTTCCGCCCCGATGAAGGCGTTTTTAGGGTTTCTCGTGACATGTTCACCGATCGGGCGCTGTTCGATCTCGAAATGGAACTCATCTTCGAAAAGCAGTGGATCTTCGCCTGCCACGAAAGCCAAATTCCCAATAAGAACGACTTTATTACCATGCAGGCTGGCCGTCAGCCGATGATCATCACTCGTGACGGCAAGGGAGAGCTGCGGGCGCTGGCCAACACCTGCCAGCACCGTGGGGCCACCCTGACCCGGGTTGGCAAGGGCAACCAGTCTACCTTCACCTGCCCGTTCCACGCTTGGTGCTACAAGTCCGATGGCCGCCTGGTCAAGGTCAAGGCGCCGAGCGAATATCCCGAAGACTTCGACAAAGCCAGCCGTGGCCTGAGCCAGGCGCGCATCGAAAGCTACCGTGGCTTCGTCTTTATTAGTCTGGACACAGAATCCACCGTCAGTCTCAAGGAGTTCCTCGGTGACACTACGCTGTTCTTCGACATGATGGTCGAGCAGGCGAAGGATGGTGAACTGGAAGTGCTGCCCGGTGAGTCCCGTTACACCTTCAACGCCAATTGGAAGCTGCAGAACGAGAACGGTCTGGATGGCTATCACGTCAGCACTGTGCACTATAACTATGTTTCCACCGTACAGCACCGCCGTGAGCTGGAAGCCCAGCAGAAGGGTAGCAGTGGTGACACCCTCGATTACAGCAAGCTAGGTGCCGGCGACAAAGATACCGACGATGGTTGGTTCTCCTTCAATAACGGCCACAGCCTGTTGTTCAGCGACATGCCTAACCCCCAGGTACGCCCTGGTTACGCTGCGGTGATGCCGCGCCTACTAGAGCAGCTCCCCCAGGAACGTGCTGAGTGGACCATGCACCGCCTGCGTAACCTGAATATCTACCCCAGCTTGTTCTTCATGGATCAGATCAGTTCCCAGCTGCGCATCGTGCGCCCGGTGGCTTGGAACAAGACGGAAGTGATCAGCCTCTGCTTGGGCGTGAAAGGTGAGTCCGATGCTGATCGCGAGAATCGTATCCGACAGTTTGAGGACTTCTTCAATGTCTCTGGCATGGGGACCCCCGATGATCTGGTGGAGTTCCGTGAGCAACAACGTGGCTTCGAAGCGCGGGCCACTGAGTGGAATGACATTTCCCGGGGCTACCAGTGCTGGGAGTACGGCGAGACCCATAACAGCCAGGTGCTTGGGATTAAACCGGTGATCACCGGAACCGAGTTCACCCATGAGGGGCTCTACGTCAACCAGCACGGCAGCTGGCAGCAAATGCTGCTCGCGGGTCTCGAGAAGAAAGCACTCAAGCTCCAGGAGGTATAAGTCATGAGCCAGCAGCAATCCATCGAACAGTTTCTCTATCAGGTCGCCGAACTCTGTGACAGCCAGGATTGGGATGCTTATTTAGACCAGTTCGCCCCAGAGTGTGAGTTTCATATCCCTCAGTGGAAGGGCGACCATGAGATCACCCAGGACCCGAAGCGTGAGATGTCGCTGATGTACTACGCGGACCGCACAGGCATTGAGGATCGCATCTTCCGCCTGCGTACTGGTAAGTCCGCTGCTTCTACGCCGATGCCCCGCACGCTGCATCTGATTAATAACGTGCGCTGGGCGCCACGTGATGATGGTCAGGTGCAGGCTAAGGTGAACTGGGTCACTCACTTCCACCGCTTCGGTGAGAGCGGCTACTTCTTCGGCACGGCCAGCTACACGCTGCGTGGTGATGGCGATGACTGGAAGATTACCCGTAAGCACACGGTACTGCTCAACGACAAGATCGATTCCGTCTTGGATTTCTACCACGTCTGATGTTGCTGGAGGGCGAGTCATGCATAACACAGCCGCCATTGTCTTTCGGGACGGCACCACCCGCTTCGTCAAGGTCGATAAGAATGAGCTGCTGATGGATGCCGCTCAGCGTCACGGAGTCAATCTGCCGGTGGATTGCCGGGAGGGGGTTTGTGGTACCTGCCGCTGCCTGCGCGAGTCCGGTGATGTCGACGTCGAGTATATCGATGAGGAGGCCTTAACCGAGGAGGAGATCGCCGAAGGGCATGTATTGGCTTGCCAGACTCGCCTGCGCTCCAGTCAGGCTTCCTTCTATTTCGATATCGATTCCAACGTCTGCAGTGTGGCTACCGAGGTGCATAACGGCACTGTCAGTGCCGTGGAGCAGGTCTCCGATGGTGCTGCCATCCTCGAGATCACCCTCGACGATCCCACTCAGGCATTGCCGTACTTGCCTGGTCAGTATGCTCGCATCGAGGTGCCGGGTAGTGATCAGTGGCGGGCCTACTCCTTTGCCACCTCGGCGGTACAGGAGGGAAAGCTGCGCTTTTTGATTCGCCTGTTGCCGAGCGGTGTGATGAGTGACTACCTGCGCGACTGTGCCCAGGTGGGCGATGCCATCTCTCTGGAGGCGCCCTTGGGAGCCTTCTATCTCCGTGAGGTACAGCGCCCGTTACTGATGGTGGCCGGCGGTACAGGCCTTTCTGCCTTCCTCGGTATGCTTGAGGAGCTGGCCGAAAAGGGCGAGTGCCAGCAGCCGATCCGTCTCGTCTATGGAGTGACCCAGGAGCAGGATCTCAGTGAGCTCGCGCGTTTAGAAGCTTTCACCGAGACGCTGCCCGACTTCGCCTTTGGCACCGTTGTAATGACGCCTTCCGAAGCGTGGCAAGGCAACAAGGGCGTGGTCTGTGATCTTTTCGATCTCGACTTCCTCGCCCAGCCCTTCGATGCCTACCTATGTGGGCCGCCGCCGATGATTGAGGCTAGCAAGACTTGGTTTGAGGAAAATCCGGTGGGCGAATGCCGAGTGTTTTTTGAGAAATTTATCTCTAGTTGAGGTTTCTATGCGCGGCGTCTCTATTGAAGACATTCAAACAGTGCTGGTCGATTTACCGACCATCCGTCCACACAAGCTTTCCATGACTACTATGGCCTGCCAAACCATGGTCATTGTGCGCATGCGCCACTCGGATGGGGTTGAAGGGCTAGGTGAAGGCACCACCATTGGTGGCCTTGCCTACGGCCCAGAAAGCCCAGAGAGCATCAAGCGCAATATTGATACCTACCTAGCGCCGCTGTTGATCGGTCAACCGTCAGGCAATATTCATCAGCTACGCGCCCGTCTTAACCGCCACATCCGCGGCAATATGATCGCCAAATCGGCGCTGGAAACCGCGCTGCTCGATGCTCAGGGAAAACGTTTGGGGCTAAGCGTGGCCGAGCTGCTCGGCGGCGCCCGCCAAACACATTTGCCGGTGCTCTGGACGCTGGCCAGTGGCGATACCGCCAAGGATATCGACGAAGCGCAGTTGAGCTTAGAGCAACGCCGGCATTGTGACTTTAAGTTGAAGATCGGCGCACATCCGGTGGATCACGATGTACGTCACGTGGCGGCCATCAAAGAGGCCTTGGGGGATCGCGCCAGCGTGCGCGTTGACGTCAACCAAGCGTGGGATGAGTCCACCGCGGTTCGCGGTATTCAGGCTCTGCAGGAGGCCGGTATTGAGCTGATCGAGCAGCCCATTCCTGCTCGTGAGCATGCCGGGCTGATCCGACTGGCTAACCGTTTCAATGTGCCAATGCTCGCTGACGAGGCAGTACAAGACGCTCGCGACGGACTTGACCTTGTCTGCGGCGGTTTCAGTGGTGCCTTCGCGCTGAAGATTGCCAAAGCCGGTGGCATGTACGGCGTGCTGGAACTGGCCCATGTTGCCCAAGCTGCGGGGGTTGGCTTGTACGGTGGCACCTTGCTGGAGGGCACCATCGGCACTGCCGCGTCACTCCACGCCTGGGCAACGCTACCAGAAATGGCCTGGGGTACGGAGATGTTCGGCCCGCTGCTGCTCAAAGACGACATTGTCGTTAAACCGCTTAACTACCATGACTTTGGCGTCGACTTACCGGCAGAGCCAGGGCTGGGTATCACGCTAGATGAAGACAAGGTTACGCACTACTCACGTAAAAACTAGTCGCGTACGAGCCGAGGAGGAGCGCCATGCTGTATCAGGTAGAAATGACCGTTAAATTGCCGACGGATATGCCCGCCGAGCAAGCGGCAGACATCAAGGCTGCTGAAAAGAGCTATTCCCAAGACCTGCAGCGCCAGGGCAAATGGCGCCACTTATGGCGGGTGGCAGGCAGCTACTCGAACGTCAGCATCTTTGACGTTGAAGATAACGCCGAGCTGCAAGCATTAGTTAGCAACTTGCCGCTGTTTCCCTATATGGAGATCAGCGTCAAACCGCTGTGTCGTCACCCCTCTTCAGTGCGTGACGACGATAGCTAATATACCCAGGTGCAACATTAATTATTATTAATAACAACAGCTTATAACAAACAGAGGGTTTCACCATGACCGTGAAGATTTTTGACACTCCCGACGTGCAAGACTTCATCAAAACCGTTGCTGGCTTTGGCCAAACCGGCGGCAATGATCGTGCCAAACAAATTGTGTATCGCTTGGTATCTGATCTGTTCAAGCTAATCGATGACTTCGATGTGACCGAGGAAGAGTATTGGGCGGCAGTCAATTTGCTCAATTCGCTGGGTAGCCAAACTCAGTTTGGTTTGCTGTCTCCTGGACTTGGTTTTGATCACTACCTTGATATGCGCCAAGACGCTATCGACGCCGAAGCCAAACGCACCAGCGGCACCCCGCGTACTATTGAAGGCCCGTTGTATGTCGCTGGCGCCCCAGAAGCCGAAGGTTTTGCCCGCATGGACGATAGTCAGGATAACGACGGTGAGACCATGTGGCTGACCGGTCAGGTGCGTGATGTGAACGGCACGCCGATTGCTGGCGCGAAGGTCGAGATTTGGCACGCCAACTCCCATGGAGGTTACTCCTTCTTTGATCCTTCGCAATCTGAGTACAACCTGCGTCGTACGATTTATACCGACAGCGAAGGCCGCTACACCGCGCGTAGTATTATCCCCTCCGGCTACGGCGTACCCGAGGGTGCTCCCACGGATGTGGTGCTGAAATCCCTGGGACGTCACGGGCAGCGTCCAGCGCATATTCATTACTTCGTCTCCGCCCCGGGCCACCAGCACCTGACCACTCAGATTAACCTGGCGGGTGATCCCTATACCTATGACGACTTTGCCTTTGCCACCCGTGAAGAGCTGGTCGTCACTGCCGAACGTATGTAAGCGTTCATTCCAAGGCGTT